>JAIXUR010000148.1 GCA_027483425.1 Cyanobacteriota bacterium
GGCCGGGGTGGCCAAGGCGGTGCAGTACCTAGTGCAGCCCCAGGACCAGCAGATCGCCACCGGCCATGCCATTGTTGTCAACCAGGTGGGGGAGGTGCCGTCGCCCTCTCCCCGCCAGTGGCCGGGCTACCTGCCCGAGGAGAATAGCTTTTTGCTGTCTGATCTGACCACCGCAAACCGCGCCCCCCTGGCCGACGTGACGGTACGGGGTTCCCACTCCCCGGCACTGGAAATTGACTTTAAAGCGCTCCCCGACGATCGCCTGCTGCGGGGCAGCAAAATGCGCCTTTCCTACAGCTACGGCCCCCAGGCTAACCCCCTGACCTCGCTGGTGGATGTGGAGCTCGATGGCGCACCCATCATAGGGGACCGACTCACGGCGGTGCAGGGAGCTAACCACCGCACCCTGGTGGTGGATCTGCCGGGCGATCGCATTACCCCCACCTCCAAGCTGCAGGTTAACTTTCGCCTCGACCCCCGCGAGCGCCGCTCCTGTAGCCGGGTCACCGACCAGCAGCTGTGGGGCACCGTCCACAGCGACACCAGCTTTACCCTCAACCGCACCGCCATCACCAACCTGCCCGACCTGGATCTGTTCAAAACCGGCTACCCCTTCACCGCCCCCCAGGATCTCTCCACCACGGCAGTGATCTTGCCCGATACCCCCACGACCACCGATGTCACCGTGCTGATGGAGCTGGCCAAGCGCCTGGGCCGCCTCAGCCAGGCCGATTCTGTCCAACTGGCGGTCTACCGCCAGGCCGATCTACCCGCCGACGTGCGCAGTACCCACCACCTGGTGGCGATCGGCTCCCAGCCCCGCTTCCCCCTACCCGAGCTGCTGACCGCCGGGGACTTTCCCCTGCGGGGCACCGACACCCGCCAGTGGGGCACCACCCAGGTACAGCCCATCCCCGATGGCGAAGGGATCATGACATCGGTCATCTCGCCCTGGAACAATCAGCGGGTGGTGCTGGCCCTGGGCGGACGCAACGACACCGGCCTGGCTCAGGTGGCCGACCTGCTGCGCCACGACCCCCTCTTTTACCAAATTGAAGGCGACACGGTGCTGGTCAGTGCCCAGGTGCCCGACCCCGACCCCTACACCAGTGCCGATTACCACCTGACGACCCTCCGCCAGTCGCCCCAGGTGCAACTCTCCACCACCGCGACGCAGCCCTGGCTGTGGCAGATTACCCGCCACAACTGGCTGCTGATCCTACCCGCCACGGTGGCCATGGCGTTGTTGCTCTACGGGGCAACCCAGGCGGCTCTAAGGCGAGGGGATGGGTAGGGGGGGTGAATTCAACGTTCAAAATTCAACGTTCAAAATTCCCAATCCAGAATCCAAAATCGCCCCCACCCCCAAGACAGGGCAGACACATAGGTCTGCCCTACCGACCCACCCACCCCTCCTTTTTCCCTATGCTCCACTCTCCCACCCCTCCCCTCCACCACTGGCTGACGAAGACTTTGCCCGATCGCGCCTATGGTCTGACCCGCGATCTGAATCGGTGGCAGATGGTGCTGCTGCTGGGCTGTCTGGGGCTGCTGACTAAGCCGTTGCTGGTGGCCTACCCGACGATTTGGCAGCAGGGGATGGTGGCGGTGCTGCTGATTGGCCTGGGCTACGGCATTCTGCATTTGGAGGATCGTTACTCTAGTAGCACGGGCGATCGCGAGCGACTGCACCTGTTTATGATTGCCCTCAGCAGCCTCACCACCCTGCGCTATCTCTACTACCGCACCCGCTACACCCTCAACCTCGACACCCCCCTAGATGCCACCTTCTCCCTGCTGCTCTACGGGGCTGAGCTCTATGCCCTGGGGACACTGTTTTTGTCGTACTTTCAAACCCTGCGGCTGCGCGATCGCCGCCCCATCGATCTGGCCACGGTGCCCGCCGCCCAGTGGCCCTCGGTGGATGTGTACATTCCCACCTACGACGAGGATGTGGCGATTGTGCGCAAAACCGTGGTGGCAGCGGTGGCGATCGACTATTCCCCCGACAAAAAGCGGGTTTACGTGCTCGACGATGGCCGCAAGTACCCCGAGCGGCGGGCAGAGCTCCAGGCCCTCTGCGACGACCTGGGGGCAATCCTGCTCACCCGCGACAACAACGACCATGCCAAGGCGGGCAACATCAACACGGCCCTGGAGCGCACCACCGGCGACCTGGTGCTGATTCTCGACTGCGACCACATTCCAGTGCGGGGCTTTTTGCAGGAGACCGTGGGCTTTTTTCTCGACCCAGGGGTGGCTCTGGTGCAGACACCCCACTGGTTTTATAACCCCGACCCCTTTGAGCGCAATCTGCTCACCCAGGGCCAGGTGCCCGTGGGCAATGAGCTGTTTTACAAAGTGCTGCAAAAGGGCAACGACGCTTGGAATGCCGCCTTTTTCTGCGGCTCGGCGGCGGTGGTGCGACGCAGCCACCTGCTGGAGGTCGGCGGCATTGCCACCGAAACCGTCACCGAAGACTGCCACACGTCCCTGCGGCTGCATTCCTTGGGTTACCGCACCATCTACTACGACAAAATCATGGTGGCCGGTCTAGCCCCAGAAAAATTCTCCGCCTACGTGGGACAGCAGGTGCGGTGGGCCAGGGGCATGGCCCAAATTTTGCGCCTAGAAAATCCGTTGTTTAACCGGCGGCTCAAGCTGTCGCTGCCCCAGCGAATTTGCTACTTCAGCGCCACATCGCACTTTTTCTATGGCTTTCCGCGCCTGATGTATGCCCTGGCTCCGACGCTGTTTTTGCTGTTTAGCATCAACTCGGTCAAGGGCTTGGGGGTCGAAACGATGTTCTACGCGCTGCCCCACATTGTGCTGTCCATGCAGACCAACCACATCCCCTTCAAGCGGGTACGGTTTTCGTTTTGGAACGAAATCTACGAGTTTGCCATGTCGTTTCAGGCGGGCATCGTGACCCTGCTGGCCCTGGGCAACCCCAAACTGGGCAGTTTTAACGTCACCGCTAAGGGGCTGGTGGTGAACCAGCGGAGCTTTGATGCCCATAGCGTGCGCTATCTGCTAATTTTAGGCTTGCTGACAGCGGCCTCCCTGGTGACGGTGCCCTTTTGGCTGCTGATCAGCCCCGAAGATGCCCAGGCAGTGTTGATCAACGCGCTGTGGTGCGTCTTTAACCTGGTGCTGGTGCTGGCCGCTTGCCTGGTGGCACTCGAGCAACCCCAGCTACGTCGGACCCACCGCCTGCCTCGGCAGCTCACCGCCATCATCCACAGCGATGGCCGCAGTTGGACGGGCAAAACCATTGACATTAGCGAAAGCGGTGCCCAGGTGCAGCTCGACGAATGGCCCAACGTAGCCGCCGAGGTGCAGATCGAGCTGGTCGGCGACTACGACGCGCGAGTCTTACTCGATGCTCACATTGTGCGGGCTACGGCCACCAGCCGCCTAGACACTGAGCTAGCGCTCGATTTTGTCAATGTCAGCCCTGGTCAGGCCGACGATCTGACCCTGGTGCTGTTTTCCGACGTGAAGGAATGGTATTCGCAAACCCGCCCGCAGGTGGATCGACCGCTGCGATCGCTCCAGTTTATCGCCACCACCCTGTGGCGGGTCTTTACCGATCTGCGCCCTGCCACCAGCCAAAAGATGCGTAAGCAGGTGCAGGCTCCGGTGGAGCTAGCCTGGGACGGCTGGCACAACGACAGCTACCCGGCCCGCGTGGTTGAACTGGGCAGCCGTGACCTGCGCCTCGAAGTACAGAACGTGACGGAGCTCGATCGCGCCACCCTGCTCGAAACCCTGCCTACGGTGGGGCTATTGTTTCCGGCGGGCCCTGACCTACCCCAGGCCCAAAGCCTGGTGGCCCAGGTAAGCCAAGCCATGGAACTACCCACGGTGCATGATGCTCCGTCGCGCCTAGTCCTAGAGCTCACCTTTCCACCTGCCCTGGCTGGCCAGCAGCGACGCAAGATTCAAACCCTGCTGCGATCGCTGGCTTAGAAGGGGCGATCGCAGTGGCATCATCCATCCCTAGCGGCCATGGGGCACATCGAGCAATGGCGTGACAGGGCTACGAAAACCGACCATCTCCAAACAGGGCTGGCTTTTCAAAAACTCTCGACAATCCAACAACTTTACGGCTCCCTCATAGCTAGCTCAAGACTATTTCGCATCCATTCATTCACTCTTTATATTTCTGCGTGCCTACGGATTGCAAACATGCTAATTTTGAATAATTAGGGTAAAAGGTCTTACATTTTTCCTGGTATCGATCGATCGTGCTTCTAGAGTGCACCTATACCAAAACTTATCTACCAAAGCCACAAAGCTGCCCTCGGGTGCAATCAGTTCGTGAACTTTAACGAAACTTGATTTTCGATAAAAAATTTTGTCGGGCCGCAAATCTAATCTCCTTCCAGAGAAGGCTAGATTTACGGCTAGTTTACTTTTTTAAAATCTAGCCACTGCATAATTACCGATGTTTTTGAGCCCTTGCGTTGCTAGGGATTTACCGAATGCAACTTTATACAA
>JAIXUR010000526.1 GCA_027483425.1 Cyanobacteriota bacterium
CAGGATGGATCCTACCTAGCAGAATTACTGTTAGAAAAAGGGTATGAGGTTCACGGTATTATTCGTCGCACCTCTACGTTTAACACCGATCGCATTGACCACATGTACGTTGACCCCCACAGTGCAGACGCTCAACTCTTCTTGCACTATGGAGACCTCACCGATGGCACCATGCTGCGCCGCATTTTAGAGCAGGTCAAGCCCAACGAGGTCTTTAATCTAGGGGCCCAGTCCCATGTGCGGGTCAGCTTTGACTCTCCGGAGTACACGGTGGATGCGGTGGGCATGGGTACCCTGCGATTGCTGGAGGCGATTCGTGACTACCAGCAGCGCACAGGGTTAGAGGTGCGCTTTTACCAGGCTGGATCCTCTGAGATGTTTGGCAAGGTGCAGGAGATTCCCCAAACGGAAACTACGCCCTTTTACCCCCGCAGCCCCTACGCCTGCGCTAAGGTCTATGCCCACTGGCAGACTATTAACTACCGCGAGTCCTATGACCTGTTTGCCTGCAACGGCATTTTGTTTAACCACGAGTCGCCTCGCCGGGGCGAAACCTTTGTAACGCGCAAGATTACTCGAGCGGTGGCGCGCATTGTTGGTGGTCAGCAGAAAAAACTCTACCTGGGCAACCTCGACTCTAAGCGCGACTGGGGCTACGCTAAGGACTATGTAAGGGCCATGTGGCTGATGCTTCAACAGGATCAGCCCGACGACTACGTGGTCGCTACCAACGAGACCTACGCCATTAGTGAGTTTTTAGACATTGCCTTTAATCACGTCAACCTCGACTGGCACGACTACGTGGAGTTTGACCCCCGCTACCTACGGCCGGCCGAAGTGGATCTACTGATTGGAGACTCGACCAAGGCCCGCCAAGTCTTGGGTTGGGAACCCAGCGTCACCTTTGAGGAGCTGGTGCACCTGATGGTGGAAAGCGACTTGGAAGCTGTGGGCATTGCCCATGGGAATGGTCAAAACGGTGATGTGGCAACCGTTCGCAAAGACCTCTTTAACCTCATTCCTCAGGGGTAAGAGACCCGGACTAAACGCCAAGGGAGAGCGGTATTTGCCTGCAAGTAGATACCGTTTTTTTTGCGATCGCCCATGCGTTTGAGGGGCCTTTCCTCTAGTATAGGAAGGAATCATCTGGGTACAGGACTTCGATCGCTGTGGCCCTGCTGCTGTTTTAGGTTTTTTCTGCTATGGCTGACGAAAAGACTACTCCGACTCAGGACGCTCCGGATCCGGCGGCCAAGGCCGCGAAATCACCCCCTAAGAAAGAAAAACCTCCGGCCTTGGAGGATAAGCCTTTTACAGAGTTCATGGAGCAGAACTTTTTACCGACCCTGGCAACTGCGCTACAGGCAAAGGGCATTGAGGATATTCAGCTCACCTTTGATCAGAGACCTCTGGCGGTATTTGGGGTTAGGGATCCGGAGAGTTACTGGCAGGTTAAGGGCCAGTGGCAGCGAGGCAATCGCCAGTTCAACATCGCCTTTACCAAAGACGATATTGCCAGCCCAAAGCTCTTCTATTTTGCCGATCAAGGATCTGAACCCAGCACCCTGGAGCAATTTATGGGTGATGAACGCAAAATCACCTTAGATCTGATGGTCTTGTACACCCTGGGACGGCTCAATGGCCAAAAGTGGCTAGAGCGAAACTGAGGATCTAAAGGAGCTAAGGGGTAGCTACCCAAGGCGGTAAAGGTTTGCCGCCATCGGAATTCAGGAGTCAGAAGCCAGAATTCAGGAGATTTTTTGGAAAGAAGCTACCCCTAGCTAGGGTCGTAGGCCCTGTCCCTTCGACCGCAAGCACCTTTGCTACAGGGGCTCTAGGATAGTCTAGGCCGCTGGCAGCTGAGGTCTCACTAGGCTGGGCGAAGGGGAAGACCCTGGCGCAGCCCTAGGCGGGAACGGTTGAATTATTGAGGTTCTGGAAAGGGTAGCCGTCGGAATCTCAAAAAAAGTGTTCCGGCGGCTAAATCTGGGCTAAGCTAATTGGCGGTATTAGCTGCTCCTCCATCGCGATCGCAACTATGACTTGGCGACTTCATACCCTCCCCTGGCGGTCTCATGCTGTTTCGTTCAGACCTGGTTTGATAGGGATCTGGGCTTTAGGTTTGGTATCACGGTTGGGGCGCAAGCTTCGCGCTAAATCCTTGGTAGGTCTGGGGCTCGCTACTCTGTTTGTGATTACCCTGGCGCTGCCCCAGCTGATGCCTAAGGCGGCCGCCCAGGATCTAACGGCCGCTCTGTGGACCCGGGCCTCTTTTCCGGTAGAAAATTTTCAGACCTATACGTCTCCCTTTGGCTACCGCACCGATCCTTACAACGGCAGTTCCCGTTTTCACTACGGCTTAGATCTGGCGGCTCCTAATGGCAGCTATATTCGCAACTGGTGGGCTGGCGAGGTGCTCTGGGTCGAGGATGACGGCTCTTGTGGTACCTCGATCGCGATTAAATCTGGCGACTGGACTCACATTTACTGCCATATGCAGGGCCAGGTGGAAGGAAGCGGTCAGAATCAAGCCATGGTTGATCGTGAGGGCGGCATTCAGCTGCGGCCCGGCCAGCAGTTGCCCGCTGGGGTACGCATTGGCCGAGTGGGGATGACCGGTCGCACCACAGGGCCCCATTTACACTGGGGTTTGAAGTACCAAGACAACTGGGTCGATCCGGCCCTGGTGCTGCGGGCAATGTATGTCAGCCAGCAGGCGGCGCTGTAGGCGGCGGTGCCTGGGCTAGATCAGCCATGGCGGCTAAGGATAGCGAGGTTGGGTCTACTGATTGTGATGCTGTGGCTGGGAATGGCGATCGCCATTCCCAGTTTTGCGTTAGCCGCTGGCAGCCATCCACCGCTGACGGTGGATAGTTTGCGCCAGCAACTGGCCAACCCTGTACAGCGGGAGGGGAGGCCGACCATTGACCTGCGCAACTATACGATTGACCTCCGCGCTGATAGCCCCCTCACCGATGGGTTTTATCGACTGTTGAGTGGGGGGTTGCAAAAGCCTGCCACCTCGCCCACGTTGGATCTCAGCTATGCCATTGTGCAGGGGGATCTTGACCTGCAACGCCTGGGCCAGCGAGAGCCTCTCTACGGTGACAGTCTCTCGCCGCTGCTGAGTGAGGCGGGGCAGGCTCAGCTCAAGCGCGATCGCCAGCGACTCCTACAGCTGAGTCGGCTCTCCCAGTCACTGCTGATTCAGGGCCAGGGCAGTAGTCAGCAAATTTATGTGTTTAAGGCACCTCTATTGGCGGTGCAAACTCGCTTCACGGGGCAGGTACTGGGGGGCGATACCTTCTTTCTGGGGCGGGTGCTGGCCTCGGGGGCGGTCTTTGAGCAGGGGCTATCGGTGCCGGGCGCTCGGTTTAACCGGGCCGTTAACCTGTCGGGGAGCGACTTTCGCCAGGGCGTCCAGGCTAAGGGCAGTCTGTTTTTTGAGATGGCCCGTTTCGACCAGAGCCAGTTTCGCAACGGGGCTAACTTTCAGGGGGCCGAGTTTAAGGCCGATGTCAACTTTAGTCGGGCGCAACTGGCGGGCGACCTCAACTTTAGCCGGGGGCAGTGGCGGGGGGTGGCCGACTTTGCTCGTACCACGTGGCAGGGAACCGCCTTTTTTGTGCGAGCTTACTTTGCTAAGGCTCTGTTTTTTACCGAGGCCCGTTTTGACGCACCGCTGGTGCTGCGCCAGGCCCGCTTTGGGGAACCCGTCAACCTACGCAACGCCATGCTGGGTAGCGAAGTTGATCTGGGGGATGCTTTGTTCCTGCCCCAGGCTTATCTAAACGTGGCGGGCATGGAGTTTAGCCTGGAGCAGACTCAGATTTTGGGAACCCCCGGCAAAATTGGGCGGGTGTTTTCGGTGCCCCAACTGGCGGGGAATGAGACCCTGCTGCGGAATCTGGAGCGGAACTTTCGCCGCTTGGAGCAAATTAGCGACGCCAACTACATTGCCTATACCGCCGAGCGTCTGCGGCTTAAGGCCTGGCAGCAGCGATTGTTGGGAACCAACATCAATACGGCCTCGGTGCCAGCTCTGGTGCGGGCAGGCTTTACCGAGACCCAGGCGCTGGCCCTCGTGGAGCGACGGCAAACCCAGACCTTTATCGGCACCGAGGGCGTCCTCGGCGTGGACGGGGTGGATCTGGCGGTCTACCTGAAGGTGCGCGATCGCATTTTTGCCCGTGACTCATTTCCCATTACCGAGCGCCTGACCTTGGCGCTGCGGTGGCTATGGTTGGGGGGACTGGTGGTGCTCAGTCGCTACGGCACCAGCTTTGGGCTGGCCTTTGGTCTAGGGTTGGTGGCCATTCCGACCTTTGCGCTGATGTTTTGGTTGATCGATCGCTACCGCCGCCGCCGAGGGCCTACCCCCATTCTGCCGCCCCTCGGAGAAGGGCTGTGGCTAGTCGGGAGCAGCAGCCTGCTGCTAGGGCTAGGGCTGAATAGCCTGCTCAGAGCCGCCGACTACCCGTGGCTGACCCTGGGATTTTTGTTTGTTTTGCTGGTACCGGTGCCCGCCCTGCTGATTGGCCTGGTGCTGAAGCGGGGAAGGTACCACGACCTGCTCACCGAGAGCTATTTCGTGGAGGACGGCAGTATGCGTCAGCTGCGGCTGTTGATTGCCCGCCTGCCGGTAATCCCTAAATTTCCATTCTTTCGCGATCGCTACACCTACCTGCTGCTGGATCGCCGCTGGAACTGGCTCAACTACCTAGACTTTAGCCTCAACAACTGGCTGAAATTTGGGTTTAATGACATTCGGTTACGAGACGAGCATGTACCAGGGCTGATTACGGCTTTAGTGTGGTATCAATGGGGTTTGGGGTTGCTCTACACAGCGTTGCTGTTGTGGACACTATCGCGGACAATTCCGGGGCTTAACCTGCTCATCTACTTCTAGCACAGCTGTTTGCCATCACCGTTCTGCGTTGACCGTTCTCTGCCCCTGTGATTAATCCCTCTCCTTCAGACCTTAACCATCAGGCCAAAGCTGATCTGCGCCACCGCTTAATCAGCGCGCGCCAGAGTATTCCCCCCCAGGTATGGCGACAAAAGAGCGATCGCATCTGCGAACAACTGCTCAACTGGAGCTACTTTCGCCAGTGTCGGGTGATCTTGGCCTACACCAGCTTCCGCCAGGAGCCCGATCTCAGCCCCCTGACCCAGCACCATCAGCACTGGGGGCTACCCCGCTGCGTGGGCAAACAGATCCACTGGCACTACTGGTCGACCCAGAGCCCTTGGCCCTTGACCAAAGGAACCTACGGCATTGTTGAACCCCACCCGCAATCGCCGCGCATCGATCTATCCCTGGTCGATCTGATTTTGGTACCCGCCGTTGCCTGTGATGTGCGGGGCCATCGCCTGGGCTACGGCGGCGGCTACTACGATCGCCTGTTTGCCCAGGCCCAGTGGCAAACCATTCCCGCCGTGGGCATTGTATTTGAGTACGCCCGTTTACCCAGCCTGCCTCAGGATCAATGGGATCGCCCCTTGTCCGGGGTCTGCTCCGAGAGCGGCCTATTTTTGGCCAAGCAGTAGGCCGTGACCTTGCTCAGCTAGATGAACTCAGCCCAGGCTCGGGTCAGGCTCGAATCCTTCACCGTCGGCTGGACGGTGCTACCGTTGCAGTGTTCCGGAACCCTGGAGGCTTAAAATGCCGCGTTTGGCGTTCTCAACCCAGAAATTTGCGCTATTCTTTGGGCAAATCCATCCCGGCGGCTGACAGTATGAAACGGCGCGGCATTGTCTATAGTTTTGTTCTAGCCCTAGGGGTAGCGGTACTTTTGGCCTTTCCCCTGGGGTTGCGAACCCCGGCCCAAGGTACCGGCACCCCACCGCTGAGGGATATGGTGCGTGAGTATGAGCCGGTTACCATGGCGGGAGCCACCGCCTACTCGGTCTATACCACCAATGCCGCCGTGCCTCACCAGGTCTGGTATCGGATCTCCGGCGGCGACGCGCTGTTTCGCCAGCGGCTGCGGGTGTACCAAGAAAATGCGGCCCCGCGCCCGATCAATCAGCTGCCCCCCGAGTCAGAACTGCGGCGAGAAATCACCACCAACGCCCCCACCGGCTGGTTTCTCATGCCGACAGAAACAGGGGTCTTTACCTACTATTTCGATGGCGATAACCGACTCACCCCCAGCAGCCCCTGGAGAAATGCCTTTGGGGTGAGGGTAAAGCGCACTCGCTTTACCAACGGCAACCTCTACCAAGTGGGCTTTGAAGATCAAGAAACCCTCGACGACTATAACGACCTAGAACTGGAAATCGCGATTATTCAACCTGCTTAAGAGGTTGTTTGAAAAGGGTTGTCCCAGGGATAGTTTGGCGCCAAGAGACAGCAAAAGCCCTGAGGTTTGAGTACATTAGCCTACTCCAACGGTATAGTCTAAGACGCTCTTTGGCTTTTCAAACAACCTCTACACCTGCGAAAATTTTCCCTGAAAACCTGAGAAGTTGGCCAGGATGCGCCAAACGCCCTCTTTCAGGGCGCTAGATGCGTCAAATTGGGAGAATTGAGCGATGATAGAACAAGAGTATGGGTGAGGATAGTCATGAATCGGTTTGTTATTGGTGGGATTCTGGCGAGTATTGTGGTGGCGTTAACGGGTGGCATCAACCGGCTCTTTGCCGATCGCAGCCAGACGGCGTCCCTGACGAATAGGCCGTCAACTAGTCTGCAACAGTCTGATTCGGTTGCCTCTGCGCCAGCCAGCGACCTGGGTAGCCTACCGGTGGAGCAGGCGGGCCAACTGGTGAGACGCCAGTCCGAGGCCAGTGCAGGCGGTATCTCGGCCGCCTCCAATAGCGTATTCACCGATCAGGGAGCCGGGGCCGCCCCCCCCAATGGTCGTGCCATTATTGCCCCGGCGAATACGGGCACCCAGGGCGCTGGCGGTACCTTCACCACGGTAAACCCCGCCCCCGGCAACGTGATTCCGCGCACCACTGGAACCACGACCTTTTCAACAACGACGACAACGGGGGATATTTCCCCCATTCAGCCCACCCTGGTGCAGCCTGGGGTACAGCGGCCTGGTGATCCGGATCTAGAGTCTATACCGGCCCTGTGGTAGGGACGCAGCACCCGTGGCCTGGGGTGGCCTAGAATGACACTGAGTATGATACTGAGTGCTTGGGTTTAACGGCATGGAAAAGCAGGGACGCGACGTCCTCATTGTGGGCGGCGGCGTGATCGGTCTGGCGATCGCCCTAGAACTACGCCAGCAGGGTGCTACCGTCACCGTCCTCAGTCGTGACTTTGGGCAGGCCGCTAGCCACGCCGCCGCTGGAATGCTCGCCCCCCAGGCCGAGGGTCTGCCCCCTGGCCCCCTGGCGGATCTGTGCCGGGCCAGTTTAGCTCTCTACCCCGCCTGGGTCAGCAAGCTGGAAGCCCTCACCGGTCAATCGGTGGGCTACTGGCCCTGTGGCATTCTAGCGCCGCGATACACTGTGCCCCCAAACCCCACGGCCCCGTGGCTAGATGCGGCCACCCTCGGCCACTACCAGTCTGGGTTAGGCCCCTCCGTGCAGGGCGCCTACTGGTATCCCGACGAGGGCCAGGTGGACAACCGTCTGCTGGTGCAGGCGCTGCGATCGGCGGTGGTCGACTTGGGGGTGACTCTCCATGAGGGGGTCGGTGCTACGGCTCTGCACCAGCACCAGGGCCGCATTGAGCGGGTGATCACCACCCAGGCGGGCGACTTTACGGCGGACCACATTGTGCTGGCTACCGGGGCCTGGGCCCACGAGCTGCTGCCCCTGCCGGTCTTCCCCAAAAAGGGCGAAATGGCCAGCCTGCGAGTACCCACGGGCTACGCCATGCCCCAGCCCCTCCAGCGGGTGCTGTTTGGCGAAGACATTTACATCGTGCCCCGCCAGGATGGGCGCATTGTGCTGGGGGCGACTAGTCAGGATGCGGGGTTTACGCCCCACAATACGGCGGGGGGGGTGAAGCAGTTGCTGAGCCATGCGATCGCGCTTCTACCCCAGCTCACTGACTTTTCCCTCGAGGAAACCTGGTGGGGCTACCGCCCGGCAACCCCCGACGAGTGGCCGATCCTCGGCCCCGGCCCCGCCGCTAATCTCACCCTGGCCACGGGCCACTACCGCAACGGCATTCTGCTCACCCCGATCACGGCTCACCTGATCGCGCAGGCGGTGATGGGCACCGTGGATGCTCGTCTAGAGGCCTTTTCCTGGCGGCGCTTCCACCGGGCTCCGTCCGTTCATCCTGCGGTTCCTGCCGTTCCTGCTGTTTATCCTTCTCCCCAGGCTATGACCCTTACTGAAACTGTGCCTATCCGAGGTGCCAATCTGGCGGCTGATCTGGCCGTTGGGCCTGACCCGGCCGACTCGCCCCTGATCATTGCCGGTCACACCTTTTCATCACGGTTAATGACCGGCACTGGCAAGTACGACGACTTCGACACCATGCGCCAGAGCATCGCCGCCAGCGGCTGCGAAATTGTCACGGTGGCGGTGCGCCGGGTGCAGACCCATGCCCCCGGTCACGAGGGTCTGGCTGAAGCCCTGGACTGGACAAAGATTTGGATGCTGCCAAACACCGCTGGCTGCAAAACCGCCGAAGACGCCATTCGGGTCGCCCGTCTGGGCCGCGAGATGGCCAAGCTGCTGGGCCAGGAAGACAACACCTTCATCAAGCTAGAGGTGATCCCCGACGCCAAGTACCTGTTGCCCGACCCCATTGGCACCCTGGAGGCGGCTGAGCAACTGGTGAAAGAGGGCTTTGCGGTGCTGCCCTACATCAACGCCGACCCCCTGCTGGCCAAGCGACTGGAAGAGGCCGGCTGCGTCACCGTCATGCCCCTAGGGTCGCCGATTGGCTCAGGCCAGGGCATTCGCAACGCCGCCAACATTCAAATCATCATTGAGAGTGCCACGGTGCCCGTGGTCGTCGATGCGGGCATTGGCACCCCCAGCGAAGCGGCCGCCGCCATGGAAATGGGGGCCGATGCCCTGTTGATCAATACGGCGATCGCGCGGGCGGCCGACCCCGTCGCCATGGGCCGGGCCATGGGCCTAGCCACCCTAGCGGGACGCATGGCCTACCGCGCCGGGCGGATTCCGGTGCAGGGCCTAGCTAGTGCTAGCTCGCCGCTGACGGGGCGAATCACGGAGTAGTTGTCGGTCTAGGGTAGGCGTTTAGGCTCAGCAACTTCAGGACTTGACTTTCTCAACCAAGGACTCACCGTGGCCCACAAGCGACTGATTATTGAAATGGGAATGGGGGTCGACCAGCACGGCCAAGACCCCACGGTGGCGGCGGCGCGAGCGGTGCGCAACGCCATTGCCCACAATGCCCTCCCCGGAGTCTGGGAAGTAGCTGGGCTCAGCCACCCCAACGCCATGATTGTCGAGGTGCAAGTGGCCGTACCGTTCCCCGAGCAGGTGCGCCAGGAGGAAGTGCTGGCCGTGCTGCCCTTTGGCCAAAAGACCCTGGTGCTCAAGGACGGAGGCATGGTCGTGGCTGGCCGGGCCATCGCTGAACTCGACGACAAAAACGATGACATGTACATTGCGATCGCCGCTGTCACTGTCTCAATTCCTACCGCAGGGGAATAGATAGACAAGTACGGCCCTGCGCTGGCTCCAGGCCACCGACCAAAATCCGCGATCGCCAATCTAAAATTGCCTGGGCCGTGGGTTACGGGGGGGCGTTGGGTTGAGGGTTGGTGGTCTGGGGTTGGGGCCGCCTAACCCACGCTACCCACGCTCCTGTCAAAATTCAAAATCCAAAATGGGCTTACCGCATCCTTGCGCCTCGGTAGCGCATTTCCTTCTTCATGGCGCTTTGCTGGGCAAAATTGGGCATATCTCCCTGGTGGCCCATCAAAATAACTGAGTCGCCCTGGGCCAGAAACGTCGCCCGGCTGGGGTGAATAAGCACCTCCCCGTCGGCCCGGCGCAGGGCCACGGTGATAAAGGTGCCCTGGCCTTTGACCTCAATGTCGCCAATGGTGCCCCCAATCAGTGGCGAGGTGGCGTCAACGACCAGCTCATGGAGCTGAATATCCAGCTCCGCCAAAAACTCGTTTAGCCCCTGCTGGCCGTCGGTTTGGGCTAAAAAATCGACCGCTGACGGGTGACTAATTAAATGGGCTATGCGGAGCGCCCCAATGCTGGCGGGCAATACCACGTGATCGGCCCCCGCCAAGCGCAGCTTTTTCTCGGTGGAGGGCATTTCCCCCCGCGCCAAAATCATTAACGTCGGGTTCATCTCTCGGGCCGTTAGGGTAATGAATACGTTGGCGGCATCGTTGGGCAGCACCGTGGCCAGCGACTTGGCCCGGTGAATACCCGCAGCTTCCAGGGCCGTTTCGTCGGTGGCATTGCCCTGGTACATGAGATAGCCCTGCGCCTGGGCCTGGGCTACCCGCTCCGGGTCATTGTCGATGATGATGAAGGGCTGGCGATCGCCCCCCAGCTTACTGGCCACCAGCTGACCGATGCGACCAAATCCGCAGATGATCACGTGGTTTTCAAGATCGTCAATTTCTTTAGTCATACGTTTGAGATTAAGGGCACGATGAATTTCGCCTTCGGTAATCAACTGCACAAAGCCAGAAACGGTGTAGGCCACCGACAGCGCCCCAGCGATAATCACAAAGATTGTAAACACCTTCAACGATGCCGAGTTCAGGGGTTGCACTTCCCCGTAGCCCACCCCAAAGATCGTGATCACCACCATGTAGATGGCATCTAGAAAATTCCAGCCAGCCACCATGTAGCCGCCTACGGCCGCCATCACCGTCAACGCAAAAAAGACAATTCCTGTGATAATCCGCCGAAACGAGCTATTTCGCATCTAGACCCCAGACAGTGCCCTAGCCTCGACAGAAATCGGATCACTTCTCAAATAAAGGCTATGGTAATTGACAGCTTAGCTTTTAAAAAGTGTGGGCTATGGCAAATTGCGATACACTATAAATCAAACTCATAACGACTTCGCCTAAATTTAAGTTCACCCCCTATTCAAGCCACTATCCCTAGGCAGCGCCAACGGCTTTGCGATCGCTACCCTCGTCGGTACCTACGATCGCGGCTTTGGCTCAATGTTTTGTACGTTTTTGTCCCCTCCTCCCTCGCTTACTTCTGTGACTATGACAGCTACCACCATCGTTCAAAATCCGCTTCTCATTGGTGCCGGTCTACCCCCCTTCGACAGCATTGAGACCGCCCACATTGTGCCAGGCATTACGGCCCTGATCGACGACCTGACCACCGCTTTGGCGGAACTGGAGGTGCGGGTGTCTCCCACCTGGACGGGCCTGGTCGATCCCCTCACTCGCCTAGAAGAACGTCTGGGCTGGAGCTGGGGCATTGTCGGCCATCTGATGGGGGTGAAAAACAGCCCTGAACTACGGGCCGCCTACGAAGAGGTGCAGCCTGCCCTGGTGCAGTTTGCCACTGCTCTGGGCCAGAGCAAGCCACTCTACAACGCCTTTAAGCAGCTGCGAGCCAGTGCTGACTGGGCCAGCTTCGACCCCGCCCAGCAGCGCATTGTGGAATCGTCTATTCGCGAGGCCGAGCTGTCTGGGGTGGGCCTCGAGGGGGCTGAAAAAGATCGGTTCAACGAGATTCAGCAGAGTCTGGCTGAGCTGACCACCAAGTTCTCGAATAACGTGCTGGATGCCACTAAAGCCTTTAGCTTTACCCTCACCACTGCGGCGGAAATCGACGGGCTGCCCCCCAGCCTGCTGGCCCTGGCCGCCCAACTGGCTCGCGATGCCGGATCAGAGAGCGCTACGCCCGAGGCTGGCCCCTGGCGCATTACCCTCGACTACCCCAGCTTTGGGCCCTTTATGCAGCACAGCCGCCGTCGCGACCTGCGCGAGCAGCTCTACCGCGCCTTTGTCACCCGCGCCTCTGACGGTGACCTCGACAACAGTGCCAACATTGAAAAGATCCTAGAGCTGCGCCACGACATGGCCAACCTGCTGGGCTACGACACCTATGCTGAGCTGAGCCTAGCCCGCAAAATGGCCCACTCCGTCGAGGCGATCGATAAACTGATGGGCGAACTACGGGTCGCCAGCTACGACACCGCTGTCAAGGAACTGGATGATCTGAAAACCTTTGCCAAGGCGAAGGGGGCGGCCGAAGCCGACAGCCTCACCCATTGGGATATGGCCTTTTGGGCCGAGCGCATTCGCGAAGAGCAGTATGGCCTCAACGACGAAGAACTGCGCCCCTACTTTCCCCTGCCCCAGGTGCTAGATGGCCTGTTTGCCCTGGCCC
Source organism: Cyanobacteriota bacterium (assembly GCA_027483425.1). Taxonomy (GTDB): domain Bacteria; phylum Cyanobacteriota; class Cyanobacteriia; order Phormidesmidales; family Phormidesmidaceae; genus Nodosilinea. The sequence continues at coordinate 12,277 of JAIXUR010000526.1, forward strand.
ATCGCATCTTTGGGGTCACCATTAACCCCGCCGATGGCGAAGCGCCGGTGTGGCACCCCGACGTGCGCTACTTCCAAGTGAGCAACAGCAGTGGCGATCCCATCGCTCACTTCTACCTCGACCCCTACAGCCGCCCCGCCGAAAAACGCGGCGGCGCTTGGATGGATGACTGCATCAACCGGGGCAAACTCAATGATCAGGTGCGGCTGCCGGTGGCCTACCTGGTGTGCAACCAGGCTCCCCCCGTCGATGGCAAGCCTAGCCTGATGACCTTTCGAGACGTAGAAACCCTGTTCCACGAGTTTGGCCACGGTCTACAGCACATGCTGACCCAGGTAGACTTTACCGGGGCCGCGGGCATTAACAATGTGGAGTGGGATGCGGTCGAGTTGCCCAGCCAGTTTATGGAGAACTGGTGCTACCACCGCAATACCCTGCTGACCCTGGCCCGCCACTACGAAACCGGTGAGCCCCTGCCCGAAGACCTCTACCAAAAGATTGTGGCGGCGCGCACCTTTATGACCGGCAGCGCCATTCTGCGCCAGGTGCGCTTTGGCTGGACCGATATTGAGCTGCACCACCGCTATCGCCCCGGCCGTGGCGAAACCATTGCTGAGGTTAACCGCCGGATTGCGGCGCAGTCTTCCATTCTCGAACCCCTGCCGGAGGATGCGTTTCTCTGCGCCTTTACCCATATTTTTGCGGGGGGCTACGCGGCGGGCTATTACAGCTATTTCTGGGCTGAGGTGCTGAGCGCGGATGCCTTTGCGGCCTTTGAGGAGGCCGGACTGGATGATGAGGCGGCCATGGCCGAGACCGGTCACCGCTTCCGCGATACGGTGCTGGCCCTGGGCGGCAGTCGCCATCCTATGGAGGTGTTTAAGGCCTTCCGGGGGCGGGAGCCTAGCACCCAGGCGCTGCTGCGCCACCGGGGGTTGGTAGCGGTCTAGGGTTTAGGCGGAGATAGGGGCAGAATGGCCACAATCCTGGCATCCATGTACCCCACCTAAACGATCAAACCCCGTAGGGGCAGACCCACGTGTCTGCCCTGATCTCGGCATCGGGTATCCCACCCAACGCAAATTCCCCCACGGCGGGGATGGGGGCGAACACATTGGTTCGCCCCTACGGGATGGTCTGGATTGGGGCCAATTCAGGCAATGCTGCCGCGCTTGCGGGCCTCTTTGTAGGAGGTGCCGACGTTTTTGAGCCCGGCGCGGATCATTTCTTGCTCTAGCAGGGCAAAAAAGCGGCTGCGATCGCCCCCTCGCACCACCGCCTGGTTGTGGGCCTCGGCCAAGGCGACGGGATACCCGTAGCCCTTCTGCACCTGGGTTAGCACCATGCGCAGGGCCCCTTCGCACAGGGCGTCGTTTTCCATCACCCACTGGGGTACCTCGACCCGCGCCACCTCGGGGCCCACGTTGAGGTAACAGAAGTACACCCGGTGGTCGTTGTAAAGATCTAAAATGCTGGCCGTGCTGCGCCAGAAGGGGCTGCGATCGCCAACCGCCAACTCGGTCGCCCAAAAGGTGGCATCGCGCAGGGGCAAAAAGCGACCGCAGGGGGCGCGATCGCTCTGGTTGCCGTCCCCGCTGCCGCAGTGGGTCTGACAGTCGGGCTGGGGAAAGGGGCAGGCCGCCCAGCGCAAAAAATTCATCGCCTCGCTGCTGCGGCTGGCGCTGAGGTAGCCCACCAGGGGAATACCCCGCTGCCGCAGGCGCTCCCAGGCCTCTAGGATGGGGGGCAGGATGCGATCGCGGGCTTCGGCGGGCAAGGCCTCTAAAAACCAGTAGATCAGCGATCCGTCTACCAGGGCTAGGACGGGTATGGGGGCGGGCCCTAGTACTGGCGGCAGCTCGCCTGTCATCCGATCGTCAGCCATCCGATCGGTGGCCATTAGACTGTCGTGGACGGCTTCCCCGAGCTCGGCTATGACCACGGCCTCAGCTACGGTGCG
>JAIXUR010000112.1 GCA_027483425.1 Cyanobacteriota bacterium
CCCGATCGAATCAGCGGCTTCACGATTAAACGACCGGCCCCTAACGGAGTACTCCGTTAGGGGCCGGTCGTTTAATCGTGAAGCCGCTGATTCGATCGGGATTGCCAGCGCCAGGCTATCCGCACCTCGACTTAGAGATTGGCTTCAGGAATATTGGTGGGCGCATCGGCGATCACCTTGCGGGCGGCCAGGGCGGCCACCAGCAGGCTAATGCCGCTCATCAGCAGGCTAATGCCAACGTAGAGGCCAATCAGCCAGAGGGCGCTGAAGGGCCAGCGGTTGAGCACCATAATGCCGAGAATCATGGTCACCATGCCGTTGAGCACCACCAGCCACGACATGCTGCGGCCCGCCCGTTGGGTAAAGGCCATGATGATGGTGAAAATACCTTCGACCACGAACAAAATACCGAAGGCCAGGGTCAGCGCCAGCAGTGCCTTGCCCAGGTTCAGCAGAATGTAAATACCTGCGATCGCGTACAAAATACCCACAATCAGGTTGAGCCAAAAGCCTCTGACCGGGTGCGATCGAAAGGATTGGACAATCATCACACCGCCGCTGATCAGGGCAATCCACCCGATCATGGCGGTGAAAAAGGCCGATGCGATCGCGGGGGCAATAATGGCCAAGATGCCTAGAATAATCAGCGCGATGCTCAGGAAAATGACCGCGCCAGTTGACTTTTTAATGTCTTCGCTCGACAGGAAATCTGTTGTCATGGGGTTGCCTCACGTCTTAAACGTCTTTTACAGACTTGGAATATATTGTGCCGTAATCACTGCTTATACTACAGCAATGACTCCAGCTAGGCTATATGTAACGGTCATTCTGGCCAGCGATAGCGTAACATTTAGACATCTTTAGACATCTTGGCTAGGCTTTTCCCAGAGGATAAGAAAGCCAGCTCTAAGCAGAATTTCTTAATAGGAAGATTATCTTTTCTTTAGATTTGGTCGCTTCGTTTAGTCTGAGCGCGGGATAATTCTCTCCTTCGCAAACGCAGGCTACCCGCCCCCTCTGGGGCGGGGTTAGGGGTGGGTCAATCTGAGCCTAGGCGGGACTTATCCGTAGTTAGAAACTCAATTTCTGTCACTGTTTTGACCCACCCCGCCCTCTGGGCACCTATCCCGGTTGGAAGATAGGTTCTCCATGGCGTCGATTCAGAGTGATCTCCAGGCGGTTCTACTGGTTCCCACGCTCCCGCTTGGAGAGGCCCTCCAGACACTCCAGCGTCGTCTGGGGCGGGGCGCTCCTGCGCCCCCTCGTTCCCACGCGGAGCGTGGGAACGAGGGGGAACCTGGCCTGGCCTAAACCCTTTCATAATCTATCTCCTTTACAGTGGCTAAAACTAGGCATCGCAGATTAGGAAATCCGCACGTTCTGTCCCAGTTCAGGAGACCCCTATGACCACATTCATGGATTGCCCCACGGTAGATGTCGAAGACGATCGCACTGGCCTTAGCGTCGAGACCCTGCGCCGGGCCCTGGCCGACAACCTGTTCTACATCCAGGGCAAGTGGCCCGAGGTGGCCAGCCGCAACGATTTTTACCTGGCCCTGGCCTACACGGTGCGCGATCGCATGATGCAGCGCTGGCTCAGCTCTACCCGCACCCTGAACAAGCCCGAAGTGCGGGTGGTGACCTACCTGTCGGCGGAGTTTCTTTTGGGCCCGCACCTGGGCCGTAACCTGATCAACCTGGGCATCGAAGCGCCCGTCAAGCAGGCGGTGCAGGAGTCGGGCCTTGACTTTGCCGAGCTAATTGCCCAGGAAGAAGAACCCGGCCTGGGCAACGGTGGCCTGGGTCGCCTGGCCGCCTGCTACATGGAGTCCATGGCCAGCCTGCAAATTCCCGCCATTGGCTACGGCATTCGCTACGAGTTCGGCATCTTTGACCAAGACATCTGCGACGGCTGGCAGGTCGAGATGACCGACAAGTGGCTACAGTACGGCAATCCCTGGGAAATTCCCCACCCCGAAGCCGCCGTGACCGTGGGGTTTGGCGGTTACAGCGAAGGCTATACCGACTCCGATGGCCGTTTTCGCAAGCGCTGGGTGCCCGGCAAACAGGTCAAGGGCATTCCCTACGACACGCCGATTCCCGGCTACCACGTCAACACCGTCAACACTCTGCGGCTGTGGAAGGCCGAGGCGGTAGAATCCTTCGACTTCCAAGCCTTTAACGTAGGCAACTACTACGGTGCGGTGAATAGCAAAGTCACCTCTGAGAATATCTCCAAGGTGCTCTACCCCAACGACGAGCAGATCGAAGGCAAACAGTTGCGCCTAGAGCAGCAGTTCTTTTTTGTTTCCTGCGCCCTGCAGGACATGATTCGCATTCACCTGGCCTCGGGCCGCACCCTCTACAGCTTCCACGAGAAATTTGCCGCCCAGCTCAACGACACCCACCCCGCTGTGGGCGTCGCCGAACTGATGCGGCTGCTGATCGATGACCACGACATGGGCTGGGATACCGCCTGGGAGATCACCCAAAAGACCTTCGCCTACACCAACCACACCCTGCTGCCCGAGGCCCTAGAGAAGTGGACGATTGCCCTGTTTGGGGGCCTGCTGCCCCGCCACCTGGAGATCATCTTTGAGATCAACCAGCGGTTTATGGATCAGGTGCGGGTGCAGACCATGAACGACCCGGCCAAACTGGCCAGCCTGTCGCTGATTGACGAGTCGGGCGATCGCTACGTGCGCATGGCCAACCTGGCCAGCCTCGGTAGCCACGCCATCAACGGGGTGGCCGCCCTCCACAGTGAGTTGGTCAAGCAGACCATTCTCAAAGACTTCCACGAGCTGTTTCCCGGCAAAATTTGCAATGTCACCAACGGCGTTAGCCCCCGCCGCTGGATTGCCCTCAGCAACCCCCGTCTGGCCGCCCTCTACACCGAGAAGCTGGGCGATGGCTGGCTCCAGGATATGGAGCAGCTGCGCCAGTTAGAAGACTATGCCGATGACCCCGGCTTCCGGAATTATTGGCGGCAGATCAAGCGGGAGATCAAGCAGGATCTGGCCACCCATATCCACAGCCGCACCGGCATTGTCGTCAGCCCCGACTCGCTGTTCGACGTGCAGGTCAAGCGCATCCACGAGTACAAGCGCCAGCACCTCAACGTGCTGCACATCATCACCCTCTACCAGCGGCTAAAGCAGAACCCCAGTCTGGATATCCCCCCCCGCACCTTTATCTTTGGCGGTAAGGCGGCCCCCGGCTACCGCATGGCCAAGCTGATGATTAAATTCATCACCGCCGTGGGGGATGTGGTCAACCACGACACGGCCATCGGCGATCGCCTCAAGGTGGTGTTTTTGCCCGACTACAACGTTACCTTTGGCCAGCGGGTCTACCCGGCCGCCGATCTCTCCGAGCAAATTTCCACCGCCGGGAAAGAGGCCTCCGGCACCGGCAACATGAAGTTCTCCATGGGCGGTGCCCTCACCATCGGCACCCTCGACGGGGCCAACGTCGAAATTCGGGAGCTGGTCGGTGACGAAAACTTCTTTCTCTTTGGTTTAGTCACCGAAGAGGTGATGGCCCTCAAGGCCAGGGGCTATAATCCCTGGGATTACTACCACAGCAACCCCCAGCTCAAGGACGTGATCGACCTGGTTAACTCCGGCTTCTTCGCCAAGGGCGATTGGGGTCTGTTCCAAGACATCACCAACAACCTGCTCTACAGTGACCCCTACCTGCTAATGGCCGACTACTCGTCCTACATCGAGGCCCAGGATCGCGTCAGTGCCGCCTATAAAGACCAGGAATACTGGTCGCGCATGTCGATTCTCAACGCCGTGCGCATGGGCAAGTTCTCCAGCGATCGCTCCATCCGCGACTACTGTACCGATATCTGGAAGGTGTCGCCGGTACCGGTGGAGTTGATGGCCTACGACCAGGCCCAAGCCGGACTCAGCGTGCCATAGCGACAGAATCCAAAATCCAAAATCCAAAACTCCCCATGCCCCTCAACCTCTACCTCCTGCGCCACGGCGAAACCGAGTACAGCCAAACCGGCGGCTTCTGTGGCGAGCTTGACCCTGAGCTGACCCCAGAGGGCACGGCCATGGCCGAGGCCTTTGCCCAAAAGTACCAGGCCTTGCCCTGGCAGGCGATCTTCGCCAGCCCCATGAAGCGCACGATCGCGACCGCCATGCCCCTCTGCCAGGCAGTGGGAGTCAATGTACAACTGCGCAACGGGCTAAAGGAAATTAACTACGGCCAGTGGGAAGGGCTCACCGCCGAGCAGGTGAGGGATCACTTTACCGACGACTACATGAACTGGCTTACCGAACCCGCTTGGAACCCCCCCACCGGGGGCGAAAGCTCGGTGCAGATTGCCAGCCGGGCGTCCTTAGTGATGGCTGAGATTGAAGAAAACTTCACCGAGGGCAATGTGCTGGTCGTGTCCCACAAGGCGACGATTCGGATTATTTTGTGCAGCCTGCTGGGGATGGATGTGGGGCGGTATCGCAATCGCATTGAACTGCCCGTCGCCTCGGTCACCCAGGTGCGGTTTGATATCCATGGGCCAATGCTGGTGCGGCACGGCGATCGCACCCACCTGCCCGCCGACCTAGAGCTACGCCCTGGCACCTAGCGGTGCGATCGCGCCGTGAAGGCCAGGCGGTATGCCCAGGCGGTATTAAACGAGTCTTCTAAATCCAGACTTTTCCCTTAAAATCAGCACATTCTTTCGGTAGCAGAAACCTCTCAGTCATTATGGATAACAAAAAACCTGTTTTCGGCATCCAGGGCTATACCCCCATCAGCACCGTCACCGAGCTGCACTCCTTCTGCCGTGACATGATGTCCTACTACCAAGTCTCCCGGGGTGACCTGCTGTGCCAGCTCGAAACGGCCGATGGAGATGACGAGATTCGCCTGCACAAAGAGCTGCAGGAGGTGACCCGCAAAGTTGAGTTCTACCACGTGATCAACAACGCGGCATCCATCGCCGACACCATGTTCCATACCCCCGAGATGATTGCCGAGTTTTGCCCTCACCCATGAAGATTCTCGTTCTCAATGCCGGGTCAAGCAGCCACAAAAGCTGCCTGTTTGACCTGGGCCAGGGTACGCCGGACGGTCTCACCCCCAACCCCATCTGGCGAGCGGCCCTCGACTGGACCCACCAGCCAGGCTTTGTAGAGCTCACCGCAGCCCGTGAAGCGGGCGAGTCGGTGCGGCGATCGCTGCCGATTACCGACCAGGCCGACGGTATTAGCGCCATGATCACCACCCTGGTGGAGGGGCCCACCCAGGTGGTGGACAGCCTCTCCGAGATCGATGCCGTGGGCCACCGAGTCGTCCATGGCGGCCAGGACTATAGCCATAGTGTGCGGGTAACCGAGGCGGTTAAAGCCGCCATCCGTGACCTGATTCCCCTGGCTCCATCCCACAACCCCGCCAACCTGCAAGGTATTGAAGCGATCGAGGCGATCCTGGGCGATATTCCCCAGGTCGCCCTGTTTGATACCGCCTTCCACGCCCGCATGCCCGAGGCGGCGGCGACCTACCCCGGCCCCTACGCCTGGGTAGAGCAAGGCATTCGCCGCTACGGGTTTCACGGTATTAGCCACCAGTACGTGGCCCAGCGGGCCGCCGACCTGCTCGGTCGAGATATCGCCAGCCTCAAGATTCTCACCTGTCACCTGGGCAATGGCTGCTCCCTGGCGGCGGTGAAGGGGGGCATGAGCATCGATACCACCATGGGCTTTACCCCCCTCGATGGGGTGATGATGGGGAGTCGCTCCGGCAGCGTAGACCCCGGCATTTTGATTCATCTCATGCGCCAGGAGGGCTATAGCGCTGACCAGCTCGATACAATGCTGAACAAGGAGTCTGGCCTGAAGGGCCTGTCGGGCCTCTCCAACGACATGCGCGTGGTGGTTGAGGCGATGGACCAGGGCCACCCCCAGGCGACGCTGGCGGTGGAGGTGTTTATTCACCGCCTCCGCCGCGAAATGGGGGCGATGATCGCCAGTCTAGGCGGGCTGGATGTGGTGGTCTTTACCGCGGGCATTGGCGAAAACAAAAGCCTGGTGTGGCAGCGAGCCTGCGAACCATTTGAGTTTTTGGGGCTGCGGCTAAAGGATGGCGAACTGGGCCGCACCAAGGATGACCAGGATATTGCGGCGGCGGATTCACGGGTGCGGGTGCTGGTAATTCATACCCAGGAGGAGTGGGCGATCGCCCAGGCCTGTGTTGCGCTGCTACAACCGGTGGCCTAACGGTCTCCCTATCACCTCGCCCCGACGCTACAGCGTCGAGACGTACCCCCAGACGCTCCAGCGTCCTCTGAGTCTGGGGCGCAGGAGCGCCACGAGCGGCGTCCCCAGGCGGAGCGTGGGAACGATGGAAAGGACTTCAGTCCATGGGACGATGGGGAAGACGCTTCACCCCTCAAACTTGCCCGCTGCAATGACCTACCAGCCACCCTTTGAGATCACGCCAACCATTGTTAACCAGATCAGCGTTATCTCTGGACTGCTCGTACGGCTCGACGGCTCCCCCCTCGCTACCTCTCCACAACTGCGCAAGCAAAACCGTATCCGCACCATCCAAGGCACTTTGGCGATCGAAGGCAATAGCCTCACCCTCGACCAAATCACCGCCATTCTCAACGGCCAGCGCGTCCTAGGCCAGCCCCGAGAAATCGGCGAAGTCCAGGGCGCAATCCGCGCCTACGAGGCTCTGCCCACCTGGTCTCCTACCGCTCGCCGAGACCTCCTTCAGGCCCACCGCCTGTTGATGGCCGATATTCTCACCGATGCTGGCAAATTTCGCACTGGCGGGGTCGGCATCTATAAGGGTACGCAGGTCTCCCACATTGCCCCCCCCGCCAAACGCGTTCCTGAGCTGATGGGCGATCTGCTTCACTGGTTGGCCACCACAGACCACCATCCCCTGATTACCAGCAGCGTTTTCCACTACGAACTCGAATTTATCCATCCCTTCATCGACGGCAACGGACGCATGGGCCGCCTCTGGCAAACCCTCATCCTTGGCCAATGGAACGACCTTTTCTACCTGCTACCCATTGAAAGCCTGATCAAAGATCAGCAAGACCGCTACTATCAAACCCTAGAAGCCGCCGATCGCGCCGCCGACAGCACCGGCTTTATTGAGTTCATGCTAGACATCATCTATGCCACCCTGAGCAGCGCCACCCCTAGCCATGCAACGCTCAACCCAGGCCGTGAACCCAAACGCAGTGGGCCTGACGACCAAGTTAGCGACCAAGTTAGACAACTCCTCGCCCTGATGGATGACCGCTACTGGAATGCCCAGGAGTTGATGGAGGGCCTATCGCTCTCCCACAGGCCCACCTTTCGCAAAAACTACCTCAACCCTGCTCTCCAGGGCGGGCTGGTGGTGATGCAATATCCTGACCGCCCCCGTAGCCCAAAACAAAAATATAAAAAGGTGCAGGGGTAGGGGCTATAGGGGTGCCCGCTCCACCTCGTCCCGACGCTAAAGCGTCGAGACGTACCCCCAGATGCTCCCGCGTCGTCTGAGTCTGGGCGCAGGAGCGCCCAGGGCGGCGTCCCCACGCGGAGCATGGGGACGATGATGAGGCCGTAAGTCGCTACGATCAGATGGGCCGCTCAGGCTCAGCCCTGCCAGCGGCGCTATCATAGCAGTGATAGACCACCGGACTAGAGAACCCATCCTAGAGCTGCGGTTAATGACTACTCAATCTCTTCAACTGTCTCACCACTTCTACAACCTCTTCCAGGCCTTACCCGACGATGCCAAGCAAGGGTTTTTGGCAACCCTCATTACCCACAATCGCCAAGAGATTGAAGACCTCTTGTTTTACCAAGATTGCAAAGCTGCCAAAGAAGACGGCTTCTTATCTGATCAGAAAGCTCAGGAGTTTGTAACCAACCTGCCGCAATGAAGTACAAAATTGCGAAAGCCTTCACAAAGCAGACGGCTAAAATTAAAGACCCAAAAATCTTAGCGAAAATCAGGAAAACTATCGAGCAAATTGGTGAGTCTTCTACTCTACAAGACATACCTGCACTAGAACCCTTGCAGGGTTTTCCCAACTACTACAGAATCAAATTCGACTATCGCTATCGCATGGGCATCTACTACGATAAGGGACGCGCAAGAAAATAAGGTACCAATTGCCATCTTTCCTATTGGTGCATTGCTGCGCGAATGCACCCTACGATGATCAACACGCTTGGTAATTTATTTAGACGCGTGCCCCTAAGGTGATTTTCGCCCTACGCTCCAGCGTGGGGACAATAACACCTAAAGTTCCGTGGCGTAGACGCTGACCTTCAGAAACTGATCTACGCTGAAGGTCTAGGGTCAGTTAACCGGCCCTATCGACCCCTCCGTTCACCCCCTATGCTACGCCTCAGTCAAGTTAAACTGCCCCTCGATCATCCCGAAGCCGCCCTGCCGGAGGCGATTCTCAAAAAGCTGCATCTGGCGGCGGCGGATCTGAGCGACTACACCATCGTCAAGCGCAGCTACGATGCCCGCAAGAAGGGCCATATCACGCTGGTCTACATCGTGGATGTCGACACCCCGAAGGAAAAAGCCCTGCTCCAGCGGTTTAAAAAAGATCCCCAGGTGTCGCTGGCCCCCGCCATGACCTATCGCCCCGTGGCCCAGGCCCC
>JAIXUR010000247.1 GCA_027483425.1 Cyanobacteriota bacterium
CCACCAGCATCTTTAGTTTAATTACGCCCAGCTACTTACACCATCACCAGAGAGATGTTGCTTCACTAAGGGATCTGTCGAATTTATGATCCTTCATCACGCTTGGCACTATGGGGTAATGATGTCTGCATAAACGAGTCGAGTGGCTGATCGCTGTTCGAACAGCAAGTATTCTTCCATCACACTCCAGAGAAAAGCTCTCAGGGTTTTGCGGCGGGCCTCTGGAGGAATAGTGTACTCAAATGGAGAATCACAGGGCTTGAGTTTAGCCAGGTGGTTTTCACAGCCACAACCATGTTCAATAAAATATCCATAGCGACTTGATACACTATCGATTAACCGTCTTAGCATCGAAACATAGCCCCCATGCAAGATTGCATCAAACTGTCGTGCTACTGATAAATCCTGTTCACTGAAGCGGAATGATCGCACTTCAAATAGGTTTTCCCGCTGGAGGGGGTGCAAAAACGTCCAATAAAAAGTTGACGGAACATCATAGCCCAGCTCTTCAAAAAGATCGCTCACTACGTTTACTAGGGCAACACTCTCCGATTGCTGGGCTGCACGGGACTGAACCTGCTGACGAATTTGCTGCAAATCAGGATAGTGCGCCGGAAGAAAGGCTTCACCATAATGAGAGACAGATTCCCAAGCGAGCTTCCCGTTCCCTTCCCGATAGGCGACTTGCAGATGGGCCGTATCAGGGCGTTCCAAAAATAGGATGTGACCCTCTTGATTTTTGGCTAAAAACACCTGCGCCATTGCCGTGTAAACAAGAGGCTCGGTCATCCAGGTTCCTGCTGCAATGCGCTGCCAGCTCTCTGGCATAGACTCCAGCATAACCGCTGGTTCTCCCGCAATTGCTGTCAATACCGAAGCCGTTAGCGTTGCTGACATAAAGCAATCTCCTATTTTATGTGTTGAGGAAGCTCAAGCAAAGTGGCAGTCTCTTTCTGGAATCAGTATTCGAGGTCCTTCTGAGGCTATCTTGTGCTTGGCCAGAGCGGCAAAAGCACAAGATAGCCTTGAGTATAAATGCCATTCGTGATTGATGGGCGTAAGAGGGTGTTTGAAAAGGGTTGTCCCAGGTATAGTTTGCCACCAAGAGATAGCAAAACGCTGATTTTTGAGGATATTAGCCTACGACCTAGGTATAACCTGAGACGCTCTTTGACTTTTCAAACACCCTCTAACCCAGATTCGCCCAGGCAGTTTAGTTCTGTTGATTGAGCTGCCCAGCTTATCTGTGTCCGCTGAATCGAGGCGTAAGGCGACGAAAGAGTCGGTACCCAGCCCGCACCCAGTCCAGCAAAAAATAGGGTAGGCGCAGACGTAGGGGTAGAAAGATAGGGCGATAAACCCACCAGTAGGCCCGTTTCACATCCTGCCAGGCTTGACAGGGGGTCGCATTTAAGAAATCAGAGACATCGACCACCACCCCACGCCCTCCACTCTGCATGACGTTGCGCCCATGGACATCATGGGGAAATAACCCCCGCTGCTCCACGTAGGCCAAGGCGGCGTCAATATCTCGAATCACCTGGGGCGGAATGGCAATGCCCCGGTGCAGACAGTCGTACAAGGTCACCCCAGACAATCGCTTCATCACTAAAAAATTGGTCCCGCTGACGTAGCATCGCGAGAAGGCCGGATGGTCTCCCAGCCGTCGGTAGACCTCGACTTCGTCCTCTAGCCCTGGTCTACCGGGCGCATAGACCTTGACGACCTGGTCAGGATAGTCGGGATGGGCGAAAACAGCGGCGTAGTTACCGGCTCCCAAACAGGTCCAGGGGGAGGGCACCCGATGAACCACCACGGGATTGTGAGGATCGATGCTCTCCAGTTGCAGGGCGGGCAGCAGGCCCTGGTGAATGCAATCCGTGAGGTCTGACAGCATGGTTAACCCGGTGAGAGAAACGGTTGGCGGCTAGGGATTGCAGTAGGGGCATTGGCTGGGCGCAGCGGTTAAGGGGGCATCGGGCACCGGGCGACTCTGCTGAAACTGGCAGCGCTGGCACCGGTGCCGCACCGAGAGGGTGAGCAGGGTGGGGGTGCCACAATCACCACAGGGTAGCCCTGGAAACCGCTGCACCTCGCTAAAGCCAGGGCAGCCGCAGGCTGGGCAGGTTTGCTGAACCACCTGAACCAGCTGCTCAGTGGCCTGGGCAATGACCGCCATCCGGGTGGGGTTGTAGAGCGCTCGCATGTCTGTCTCGATCCGAGCCGTGTGGTCGGGAGCGAGGGCGAGGGCCTGGTTGACGGCGGCGATCAGCCCGTCGGGGGTGGTGATGCCCTTGGCGATGAAGGGGTCGGCACCTGGGTCTCCCACCGCCTTAACCACGACTCCGTGGCTGGGAAAATTGAGGGTTTTGACAAAGGCCAGGGCTTCCTCCAGGCTGTGGATGCTCTGGCTGCGGTAGTTGGTGTCGGTGGAAAGAATCTGCCCCACAATTTCGAGCTGATGCTGGCGATCGAGCAGCAGCACCAGTTCGCGATCGCAGGGCAGAAAGGGGATCTGCGGGTGCGGCCCAAAGCTGCCTTCGCTGGCAATGGCCAGGGTTTCCCCGGTGTGCCGGAGGGCGGCGGCGGCTTTGAGTCGAGCGGTGGTGAGCTGATCGGAGGGTCGCTTGATCTCACCGCTAAAGGTACCGAAGGCATCGGTGTCCAGCCCCGAGGGCACCACCACCTTAAGACCCAAGCGACCCTCCAGAACCGGTGCGATCGCCTGCTCTTTGCGATGCATGGTAGCGAGTACCGCCACCCGTCCGGCAAATAGGTCGCTGGGGTTAGTCATGGGGCTAGGGCATGGGGCTAGGGTGCGTCGTCGTCGTGGGCAAAGCGGTTGTAGAGAAAGTCGAGGGCGTGGTTGCGCAGACGGTAGTACTGGGGGTCTTCCATAATCTGGTCGCGATCGCGGGGCCGCTCAAAGGGAATATTCATCACCTCGCCAATGCTGGCGGCGGGGCCATTGGTCATCATCACCAGGCGATCGGCCAAAAACAGCGCTTCGTCAATGTCGTGGGTGATCATCAACACGGTGCAGCGGTGGTCACTCCAGATTTTCAGCAGCTCTTCCTGGAGCTCTTCTTTGGTGATCGCATCCAGCGCCCCAAAGGGCTCGTCTAGAATCAACACCTCGGGACGAATCGCCAGGGCTCGGGCAATGGATACCCGCTGCCGCATACCGCCAGAAATCTGATCGGGCTTTTTATCCGCCGCCTCCGTTAGCCCCACCATGGCCAAATGCTCCCGCACGATCGCCCGCTTTTGGGCCTCGGGCTTGGAGGGCCACACCGATTTTACCGCCAGATAGACATTCTCAAACACCGTGCGCCAGGGCAGCAGGGCATAGCTTTGGAACACCACCATGCGATCGGGGCCGGGTTTTAGAATCGGCTCCCCCTTGAGGGTGACCGAGCCCCCCGTCGCCTGCTGAAAGCCCGACACCAGGCTGAGCAGGGTCGACTTACCACAGCCGGAGTGACCAATCAAGCAGACAAACTCCCCCTGGCGAACGGTCAAATTCACGTTCTCCAGCACCGGGTAGATGCCCTTAGAGGTGGGAAACCCCTTAGAGACCTGGTCGAACACCAGAAAGTTCTGGTCAGAAACGCTCTGGGAAGAATGACTTAATTCAGGAGCCTCGGGCTGGCGAGCTTTGACTTGGATGGGAGTCGGTTGCATGACGGAAATCCTTGAGGATGAAGGGGTGATGAAAAGGGGGAAGGGTGAGGAGGGGAGGGGAGGGTGAGTTTTGGGTGTCGATGGAACCGTGAAGTTGAAAATTCAAAATTCAAAGTTCAAAATCCAAAATCTAAAACCCAAAACGTTCCTCTCCCCTAGGCGGCGACCGTCACCGCTGGCCGGTCGAGCAGCACATCGGCGATGGTGATATCGCGCTTGATGGCGAGGCTGTTGAGGTAGCCAATCGGGTCTTCGGCATCGAAGTCGGTGCCGTCGAAGAGGTGAATGCTGCCTCGGGTAAATTTGGCGTCGAGTAGACCCAGTTCGCGGGCGGCGGTGCTGTAGACGTCGACCCGCACAATGCGCTCTAGAATTTCGAGCCAGTTGCGAGGGAAAGGGACGTCGCCCCAGCGGGCCAGCTGAGTCATGTGCCAGAGGTGCTCAGTCCGGCTCGGGCGGTTGGCCCCGTTGCCGAAGAACAGGTGGTGGGCGTACTCCCGCATGGGCTGATTGAGTTCGCAAACCTTGCTGTTGGGGTTGCCCAGGTGAATGTACTCCATGGGGGTGCCCAGGTAGGGCCGCTGGGAGAGGATTTGGCGAATTTCCTCCTCGTTGTCGGGGTCGGCGCAGTAGCGACAGGCATCCAGCAGAGCTTTGGTCAACGCCACGTGGGTGTTGGGGTAGGCACTGGCCCAGTCTTCGCGCAGGCCCAGAACCTTGCCGGGGTGGCCATCGTAGATTTCGCGATCGGTGGCGATGGTAAAGCCCGATTCATCCATGGCGGCCCGCAGGTTCCAGGGTTCGCCGACGCAGAAGCCATCGATGGTGTCGGCCTTGAGGTCCACCACCATCTGGGCCGGGGGAATGGTTTGCAGCGCCAGATCGAGGTCGGGGTCGATGCCGCCCGAGGCCAGCCAGTAGCGCAGCAACAGGTTGTGCATCGAGGAGGGGTGCACCATGCCCATGCGGTGCTGGGTGTCAGGCGTGGCATGGAGCATCTCCTTAAAGCTCTCCAGGCTGTGAATGCCCTGGTCGTAGAACCGACGGGAGAGGGTGATGGCATTGCCGTTGCGGGTCATGGTCAGGGCGGTGACCACGGGGATATTCTGGTTTTTGTGGCCCCCGAGGGAAAACCACAGGGGCATACCCGAGGGCATTTGGGCGGCATCTAAATAGCCCCCGGCGATACCATCGACAATGCCGCGCCAGCTGGTTTCGCGCACCAGGTTGACTTCGTCCAGGCCGTGCTTGGTAAAGAAGCCTTTTTCCTTCGCGATCGCCACCGGGGCACAGGCGGTCAAGGGCACAAAGCCAATCTCGAGGTTCACCTTCTCCAGGCCATGGCGGGCCACGGCCACGGTTTTACGCGCCCGCATTTTCTTAATCCGCTTCTGCTGGTTGAGGAAGTAAATAATTTCGCTGCGCAGGCTGTAGTAGCTGGGGTGCTCGACCACCTCCATCCGCTGGCGGGGGCGGGGAATATCCACGTCGAGAATGCTGCCAATTTCAGCCCCAGGCCCATTGGTCATCATGACGATGCGATCGCTCAGCAGCACCGCCTCATCCACATCGTGGGTCACCATCACGGCGGTGACGTTGTTTTCGTCGCAAATGCGCATCAGCTGGGTTTGCAGATTGCCTCGGGTTAGGGCATCCAGGGCCCCAAAGGGCTCATCCAGCAACAGCACCTTAGGCCGAATCGCCAGAGCCCGAGCGATCGCCACCCGCTGCTTCATGCCACCCGAAAGCTGGCCCGGCATTTTGTCGGCGGCATGCTGAAGGCCTACCAGGTTAATGTGCTCTTCCACAATGCCCCGGCGATCGCCCTTGGGCTGGTCACCGTAGACCGAGTTCACCGCCAGGGCAATGTTTTCTCGCACCGTGCGCCAGGGCAGCAGGGAATAGTTTTGGAACACCACCATGCGATCGGGGCCGGGTTCCTTAATCTGCTTCCCCTCCAGGGTAATCACCCCAGAACTCGGTAAGGTTAACCCGGCAATCATGTTCAGCAGGGTAGATTTGCCACAGCCCGAGTGACCAATAAACGAGACAAACTCTCCGGTTTTAATGGTCAGATCAATGCCCTTGAGGGCAATATATTCACCGCCGTCGGCCAGGGGAAAAATCTTATCGACCTGGTCGGCTGCCACTAATAGACTCATCGGTTCATCCTCAAATTTGTTTTCAGATCAAACAATTGTTAATTGCGAGTCGGGGCAATTTTCATTTGCAAAAAGGCAATCAGTCGATCCAGCAGCAACCCTACCAAGCCGATATAAAACACCGCCAAAATAATTTCGCTGATGTAGTTTTGCTGGTAGGCATCCCAGATAAAGAAGCCGATGCCTACAATCCCCGACATCACAATTTCTGCGGCAATAATGGCCAGCCAGGCTAAGCCAATGGCGATGCGGAGTCCCGTAAAGATATAGGGCAGGGCCGACGGAAACAAAATGTTCAGATAATAGTCTTTGCGGGAGAGTTGCAGCACCTTAGCCACGTTGTTGTAGTCTTCAGGAATTTGCTGTACCCCTTCAATGGTGTTGATCAAAATGGGCCAGACCGCCGTAATAAAAATCACGAAGATCGCCGCCGGTTGGTTTTGTTGCAAGGCTACCAGGGCAATGGGTACCCAGGCCAGGGGCGCCACCATCCGCAAAAACTGGAAAATGGGGTAGGTCGCCTTGTTAAACCAGGGGTTGGTACCAACAAAAACTCCCACCGAAATACCCACCACAGCAGCGGCGGTGTAGCCCTGAGCCACTCGGCCCAGGCTAGCTAGGGTTTGCCAAAACAGCCCCTTGTTGAGCCCACCCAGGTCGTAAAACGGGTAAAGCATCAGTTCGCGAGTGCGGGTGTCGGTCCACAGGCTGAGGGGCCCCGGTAGCCGGGTAATACCCGACCAGGAAATCAGCTGCCACAGGGTCAAAAAGGTGGCAATGCCGATCACGGGAGGAATGATATCGCCCCCACGCTTCTGCCAAAACTGCTGAATAGACGAGATCACTGGGTTAGAACGCGTCTGCGTCCGAGAAGGTGCCTGAGTAACCATAGTTTGTTGTACCTGAGTGTGTTTACTAGACCTGCCAACAGGCTGGGGAGGAAACCCACCTCGACCATTCTTCGGGGGAATGGCCGAGGCAGGCTTGGTTCAGAAACTAGCGAAGGGTGAATGTGGCTGCTGTTGGCGATGGATAACCACAAACCCTGCCGCTAGCTATCTCTCTCTGAACCAGGACTGGGGGGAGCGGGGGCGGAAATTTTAGATTGTGGATTTTGGATTTTGGAGGGTGATGGCTAACTCCAAAATCTACAATCGCCAATCCAAAATCCCCCTTCTCCCTAGACCCGCTTGATCTTGAGGCTACTGAGGTAAGCCTCGGGGTTAGCTGGGTCAAACTTAATGCCGTCGAAGAAGGTCTCGATCCCGCGAGAGGTATCGCTGGGGATATCGGCGGTAAAGCCCGCTTCGGTGGCGGCTTCGCGCCAGAGATCTTCGCGGTTGACGGAGTCGATAATGCGTTTAACAGTATCGAAATCGTTGATCTTGTCTTTGTGGAAGCCCCAGCGCATGCTTTCGGTGAGGAACCACAGGTCGTGGCTCTTGTAGGGGTAAGAAACACTGCCCTTGGGGTCTTTCCAGTACAACGGCCCAGAATCAAACCCCGTGACGTCGGCCTTGCCATCGCCCATGATGTAATCGCCCTTGAACGGATTCGTCAGCACTTCGGGGGGAATGTTGAAGTAGTTGCGTCCGGCAACAATTTGGACGATCTCAGCGCGGTTCTCGGGTTTGTCGGCCCATTGTTGGGCTTCCATAACGCCTTTGAGCAGGGCTTTGGTGGCCTTGGGGTTGGCATCGACCCAATCGGCACGGACGGCCAGGTATTCCTCAGGGTGAAAGCCCCACATTTGATGGGTCAATGCCCCCAAGAACCCAATTTTGTCTGTCAAAATCCGGATGGGCCAGGGGTCACCGGTACTAAAGGCATCCATGGTGCCGTTGCGCAGGCCCTGGACAGTTTCAGCGGCGGGCACCGTCAACAGCTCAATGTCTGAGTCGGGGTCAATGCCGCCTGCCGCAAACCAGTAGCGAATCCAAAAGTCTTGGTTGGCGTTAGGGAAGGTGAAGGAGGCCTTGAACTTGCGGCCCTGGCTAGCGGAGAAGCCCTTGATGTAGTCTGCCGCCCCGGAAACATCTAGCCCGAAGCCTTTGCCGGCGTGGGCATTGGCAATCGCAATGCCGTTCCCCTGGGTGTTGAGCATGGCCAACACATACATGGGCACTTTTTTGCCGTCGGTGATAATGCCTTCGCTGAGCAGGTGGGGCATGGGCATTTGCCACTGACCACCGTCGATGCCGCCTCCGGCGGAGCCAATGGTGACGTTATCTCGCGCGGCGGCCCAGCTGGCCTGCTTGGAGACTTCGACCCCGGTCATGCCGTACTTGGCAAAGAACCCCTTTTCCTGGGCGATGATCAGCGGGACGGATTCTACGATGGGAAGATAGCCCAGCTTAACCGTAGGGGTTTCGGGGGCATCTCCAGCGGCTACGGGGCCGGGGGCGACCGCCGGAGTGGTGGGTGTTGTTGTGGCCGTCATTTGCGAGGGGGGATTCCCCAGGCAGCCCTTGAGGAACACCGAGCCTGCGGCTGACAGACCAGCGGTAGCCAAAAATTTGCGGCGGGTAACGCCTGAAAAATAGGACATAGGTTCTCCTTACAGCACCCTTCCGGGAGGGGGAGGGCTGGTAGCTAATGTGGACAGGTTGGGAAAAACTTTGAGCCCCCAGGATGACTGCCAGGCAGCGATCGCAGGGATATAGACGGGGCCGAAAGGAACCGGGGCCTTGGCAGGCTGTATTGACCTGAATCAATTGCACATCCCTTTCTTATGTGAATAAGTCTATATCAATTCCGAGATCGGTAGGCGGCTCTGCACAGCAAAATAAGCCTACAATTCTCAATCCATTCGATAGCTTCTGCTTATGAATAGATAAGTATCTATAGCTTCAATAAATCTCACCATCGAGTCGATCCAAGCCATAAGCACCCCCGGCCTAGGCGAAACTCGGGCCGGAGCTGTTTATGGCACTAGGGAGAGGGACTAGTGCAGCGTCAAGCCTAAAATCTACGGTTCTTGTAGGTTGGGTGCAGCGGAGCGTTCGCAAAGCGTCTCCAGAGGAGAAAACCCAACAGCGGCTAGCCTTGTTGGGTTCTGCTATCGCGCCACCCAACCTACAAATTTAGAATTGACAGACCACTAGAGCACAATGCGATCGCCCTGCCGCTACCGGTTAACGCTGAACGTGCCGCATCGGATTGATGGCAATCGGGCCAACGCTATGGGGCCAACACTATAGTTCGGGGCAAAAAAAAGCGGGAACCGGAGTTCCCGCCAAGGCTATGCAAGAGGGTGTGCAATGCAACCCGTGAATCGAAGACCGTCGCCAGTCTGGGTAGATGCGACCCTCCGGGGGCTCGACTCAACAGCCCTCGGGTCCACAGAAACTTCTCCCGTACAGAACCTCCGCTTCACAAAGATAGGCAATGCCCGCAAAATCGGTGAAAAAACTCAGTGCAACTTTATCCGCAATAGCTTCGGCCATCTCACGATCTTCGGTGAGGATCTCGAACTTTACATTTGAATCGGTGTCAGCCGTGTTGGGTTTACCCGTAGAGCGCACGTTGCGACTGCCTTTACCGCCAGTCTCAACCACCGTATAACCGGTTGCTCCGCATTCTTCGATGATCTTGGCGACCTTTTTCAGTAGAACCTTTTCCGTGATGATGACGAGCTTGTTGGCGTTCTTAGACATATTGGTTATTTCCTTAAAGATGTACCATCAACCTGCTGGGTCTGTCGGGTCAAGGGAGTGCCGACAGACCGATACCCATCTGAGATTAGAGGCCGCCGATCGCCTGAGCAAGCCCGACGAAGAACGGTATGCACAAGCCGATCGCAATTGGCGTACCAATGGCTGTGGACGCACCGATATAGGCGGAGGGATTGGCAGACGGGATACCCGCTCGCAACGTGGGTGGGCCTGAGATGTCTGAACTAGAGGAGGCGATGACGGCCAGGATCACGACACCGCCCATGCTGAATCCTGCAAATTGATGGGCAATCATGCCAAGACCGAAGGCGATTAGCCCGTGCAGAAACGGTGCCACCACGCTATACACGACGTACCATTGGGCAACCTTGCGCAGTTCGCCAAGTCTGGACCAAGCTTCCATCCCCATCACCAGCATCAGGATTGCAAGCAAACCGCGAAAGGCGGGATCGAAGAAGCCTTTATAGACACTTTCCGGCTGGGCGAACAGGCCAAGGGCGAGACCTAACAACATTGCCGATAGGGCAGGGCCCTGGAGGCTTTCCTTAATAATTGGCCAGATCTCAACCCGATTAGAACCCGGATCCTGCTGCTGGTCGCGATACTCCTGCCTGGTGCTGGGGTGATTGCCTGCTGCTACGGCAGTAGACTCTAGGACAGCAGACTTAGCCTTCTGCTTGTTGAGATAAATGTTGGCCACAACAACCGCAGTTACGAGCGCTGGAATATCCATGAAGGGATAGAGTGCACCAGCCCATGCCTCGTAGTTGATGTTTTGTTCTTCCAGTAATGTCAGGCCAGCGGCCATGGTAGAACCACTCACAGCTCCAAACAAACCCCCGGTTGCAATCGCATCGACGGTTTTGACCTTTGGCAGCCTGGCCAATGTATAGCGCGCAATGAAGACAACACTAATCCCTACTACTGTGGCAAAGATCATGGGTAACACCATCTCCGTCAGGTTGGAATTGCGAATCGCGATTCCACCGGTCAGGCCGATTTTGGTGAGTAGCATAAAGACAATGATCGAACAAATTGCCTCTGGAATGACCAATTCGCTACCGAGAGCGGCAATGACCATTCCACCAATCAAAAAGCTGAGTGTTGGGGACTGTAACTGGACAATGAAGTCCTTCACAAAAAGAGACAAAAAATCCACGTTGTAATTCTCCTTAATCAAATATTAGGGTGCAGGACGGCAAATAAGCCGACACTGTTAGCTTGAGAATTGAGAGCTAGGCTTTGATATTTAGTAAAGCATCCTTGGGGTCATCGTTGTCAATTAACTTGACCAATTAACTTGGCGGTATTCCATCAACAGCCATAACGTTTCAAAACCATTATTCGCTCGTCACTTTTACAGGCGTACTAGGCTCTGGGATGAGATCAGTGGATGAACCAAAGGCAACCCGTAAAAAAGGCGGAGCCAGAAAAGTTGTCAAAATGACCATGATAATAATCGACACCTCAAGGGGCTTATCTAAAATGCCGCTAGCTGAGCCAATTCCAGCAAATACTAAGCCCACTTCCCCCCGAGGGATCATCCCAACCCCGATTGCCCAGCGATTGATTCCAGGCTGCCCAAACGCCGCCCACCCCGTGATCAGTTTGCCTGCGATCGCCACTAGCACCAAAAAGACAGCAATCAAAAGTCCCGCTCGATTCTCGGGGACGGCTGGATTTAATACGCCCAAATCAGCCCGTGCACCGACGGTGACAAAGAAAATCGGTACGAGCAAATCAGCGATCGGTTTGATCAATTCATCCAACTCGTTCCGGGCATCGGTTTCATCGAGCACCAAGCCCGCCGCAAAGGCACCCAAAATCGCTTCAAGATGAATGGCATTACCTAAAAATGCCATAAAGAACGCGAAGATGAATGCCGGAATCACAACATTCCCACGGGTCTTGAGCTGATCTACGATCGCCACAAAAGTTTTGTTAAAGACCCCCCCTAACAAAATCGAGCCAATTAAAAATGCCGTAGCGCTGACAATTAAGTAAATGACATTGACAACATCAATTTCACCAGTTTTGGCCAAACTTGCCACCACCGCCAAGACAATGATGCCGAGGACATCATCAATCACCGCCGCGCCCACAATGATCTGACCTTCTTTAGATTTGATTTGTCCCAGCTCCGATAATACTTTAGACGTAATGCCAATGCTGGTTGCCGTCAACGCCGCCCCCGCAAAAATTGCCGGAATCGCCGCCGTATGAAACAGCAACATCAACCCTGCCGTACCCGCCGCAAAAGGCGCAGCTACCCCAACACAGGCGACAACCGTAGCCTGAACGCCCACTTCCTTAAGCTGCCGCAGATCGGACTCTAGACCAATTTCAAACAGCAAAATGATCACACCGATTTCAGCTAGAACCGAAATCACTTCACTTTGCGACTCAAAAATTCGGGTCAAGGCTTCTGGCTCAAGCTGATTCAAGCCTTGCAGGGCTGACATCAGCACCGAGTCAGCCGCAGACAACCCGCCTTCGGGAAAAATCACCAAATGTAAGGCCGAAACCCCCACCACTACCCCGGCCACTAATTCCCCCAACACAGGCGGAAAGTCGAACCGTTTAGCAGCTTCTGCTCCGATTTTACTGGCGAAATAAATGATCACTAATGTGAGCAAGACCCCCGACAAAATTATCGGTGAATCTTCTGGAACAACGGTCGCGAGGAATGGCATTGCAGCCATTGGGGAAAGCTTTCCCGCACTGAGAATAGGTAGTATGTGATGTAAAGCCATAAGTTCAAACCCCCCACAGATTAAGGATGGAATGGAACGATAAATCCAGAAATGGATTATAGAAAAGACGACCGCTTACAGACTGCCAATCCCTTGGCCAATCAACTCTTGATTAGAGTTGTGCTCCGTCCGAGTCTCGCTATCGATCCCTTGCTAGCAGCAGGGGGTCGATAGCGAGACAACGGCGGTGGTGACACCGCCAAAGAGATCCCCCCGCAGATTATCCAAGGGAATGAAGCTGGTGGCTGACATAGGCTAAGGAGTGCTAGATGAGAACCAGGTTGGATCGATCTATTTGGCTTGAGGAACGTTGAATCGCTTTCTTTAAGCAAAGCTTTAGAACCAGGCTTCTAGCCCTAGGCACGCTTTTTTTGCGTTATCCTAAGAGGATGTTTGAAACACCAGAGAGAGTCTGACTTCATAAGCCAAAAATTTGCGGCGGGTGACGCCTGAAAAATAGGACATAGGTTCTCCTTACAGCACCCTTCCTGGGCAGGAGGGCTGGTAGCTACTGTGGACAGATCGGGAACAACTGTGAGCTCCCAGAATGACCGCCAAGCAGCTATCCCAGGACTATAGTCGGGGCAGAAAGGAATCGGAGCCTTGGCAGGCTATATTGACCTGAGTCAATTGCACATTCTTCTCTCGTGCAAACGAGTCTATACCGATTCCGAGATCGGTAGGCGGCTCTGCACAGCAAAATAGGCCTACATTTCTCAATGTATTCAATAGCTTTTATTTATGTTTAGATAAATGCCTATCGTTTTGATAGATATTGCCGTCGAATCGATCAAAGGCCATAGGCGACCCCAGCCTATGGAACTCTGAGGTTTAGTACTGATTGCCCGATTTGCGGTGGTTGACGGCGGGCATGCCGCTGGGGGTAAGCAGGTCGCCCTGATCGACCCTGGCGTAGATCAGGTAATGGTCTTCGACGGCTAACTGCTCTAAGACCGTGCATTCCAGATAGGCCAGGGCATCGATCAGCAGGGCGCAGCCGTTGGCAGACACCTTGAACGCCAGGTGCTCAAAGGCGGTGGTGGTGCTCTGCTGAGCCGAAAAATGACGGCGAACGGCGCGCCCTTCGGTCAAAATGTTGAGCCCAAAGCTGGCACCGGGAGTCCAGTGATCTGGGCTGACGGCCTGCTTGGGAATAGCCAGCATTAGGCCGGGCGGATTAAAGCTGGCCTGGGAGACCCAGGTCGTGAGCAGGCCGGAGGGTCCCCCCTGGTCCTGGGTGGTGACCACGCAGAGGGAACCGATAATGCGACCGAGGGCCTGGGCCGTGCGGTCGGTTTGGGCCTCGGCGAGGGCGGGCCGAGCCACCTGCTGTTTCTGGCGTTTGGTCAGCTGCTGGGCAAACTGGGTGGCGGCGGCGGCACAGGTGACCAAGGCCGCGTCATCGGGGCTAAAGCGTATCCGCAGGGGCTCAAAGCCAAAGGAGTAGTTGGCATCTTTTAGCTTTTGCTCGAGCAGATCGATCGCTTCGCCGCTCCAGCCGTAGGAGCCAAACACCCCGACCAGCTTGGTTTTGGGAACATTGGCCAGAATTAAGCCCAGGGCGGTTTGAATTTGCACCGGGGCATGGCCGCCCAGGGTGGGCGACCCAATAATGAAACCGTCGCACTGGCTGAGGGTGTCGATCAGGGTATGGGGGTCGACCAACTCACAGTTGATGGCTTCGACGGCGATCTGGGCGGCGTTGAGCGCTTGGGCGATCGCATCGGCCACCTGGGCCGTATTGCCGTAGGCCGACGCGTAGATGAGCGCCACCCGCAGGGGTTGTTGGGCCTGCTGCTGGCACCACTGGCGATAGTCTTGAACTAACCGACTGACGCTGGAGCGCACCAGCGGGCCGTGGCCGGGGGCAATGGTTTTGAAGGCCAGGGGCTCAAGCTGGTCTAGGGCCACCTCCACCTGTTTTGACTGGGGGCTATGGAGACAGTCGAAGTAGTAGCGGCGATCGCTCTCCAACTGCCGCCAGTTCTCATCCCAAAGGGCATCGTCGCAAAGGTGCGCCCCAAACAGCTTATCGCTGTAGAGCATCTGGCTAGCCGGGTCGTAGGTACAGAGCCCATCGGGCCAGCGGGGAGTGGGCACGCTGATGAACTGTAGCCGGTGACCCTGGCCCAAGTCCAAACTATCGCCGGAACGGACGGTGTAAATGGTCTTGGCAGGGCTGGACAGGGCTGTTTTTAGGGCGATCGCCGCTGGTTTTGAGCAGACCACCTGGGCCTGGGGAGCCAGCTCCAGCAGCTGTTTCAGCGTCGTTAGCCGGTTGGCATTGACGTGGCTGACGACGATGTAATCGACCTGGGACAGCTCCACCTGGTGTCGCAACTCCTCCAGGTAGATGGTGGTGAAAGACTCCCCCGGCGGATCAATCACCGCGATTTGATCGCCCCGAATCAGGTAAGCATTGGCGGTGGTGCCGCGACGGCGACTGTACTCAACTTCAAACTTCAGCCGATCCCAGGTGCGAGACCGAAACACCTGGGTACCGGGGCCGATGTCAGCCACTTGCACATCCCGCGGGCGCGGCGGCGGGGGGAGGGGAGGAGGGGAGAGGGGGGTGATCATGGGGAGGGGGTGGG
>JAIXUR010000403.1 GCA_027483425.1 Cyanobacteriota bacterium
CACCAACCCCAGGGCCACCGTCAGCCCAGCCGCCAGCTGCCAATCTTGGGGCTGGGGCCAGGTGGTGGCCGCCTGCCGAAGGCGGTGAAGCGTCAGCCTAAGAGCAATGTAAAGGTGCAGGCGCAGGGGTTGCAAAAAGGTACTCCACGAGGCTTACAGTCATAGTAAACAGCTAGTTGGAAGCATGACTGCCATGAAACATGCAGATCGCACCACGCTGGAATCCTTAGCTCCCCTCTTGGCCCAGGTGCGCCAGCGGGTGCCACCGCTCAAGGAGCCTGGGGCGGGCCGATTTTATCTCAAATCTATGGCGTTTCTGCACTTTCACCATGATCCAGCGGGCCTGTTTGCCGACTTGAAGGTCAATGGCGCTTGGCAGCGGTACCCGGTGAACAGCGCCGCCGACTACAGGACCCTGCTAGAAGCCCTGGATCAGCAGTTGCCCAGTAGCCGGTAGGATGCCCCCTGGTAGCCAGCCTGGGCCACCAGGGAGTTCACCTGTTGGTGGCCCAGGCTGAACAGCCGAAGAGAGTCCGCTTTGATACCACCCTCTACCCCCAGGCTGGCCAGGTAGATTGGCCGCCATAAAGGGGCAGTATGGTTTAATCTACGTTAGCAATGGGAGCATGATAACCGTAGACCAAGACACTGCCTCAGCCTGGCCGGCCACTATTTATTAATGTCTTTGAATGTCTTAGCGGGTTGAAGACCTACCTGATTAGAGTCTCGGTATCTCATGCCATCGTTTGCTGAATCGGAACCACCATCTGAGTTAGAACCCGCTGGGGAAATGCGTGCCTGGGAGGCCGGCGCGATGGACAGCGCTGGAACTGGGGCCACTGGGCCAGCCCCGGTCTGGGGCGAACTGTTTGAGGGTGCTCTCGAGGCCATGCTAATGGCCGATCCCGACGGATATTACGTGGGGGCTAACTCGGCAGCGGCGGCTCTGTTTGGACTACCCCGGCAGGCCCTGATCGGACGGCGGATGAGCGATTTTTTGCCTCCGGATGCCGATTTTGAGGTGTCTTGGCAGCGCTTTTTGGCGCTTGGCCAAGCGCGGGGAGAGCTGCAACTGGTGCGGCAAAACGGGAGCGTTCAGGCGGTAGAATTTGCCGCCACGGCCCAGGTTTACCCCAACCGTCATCTGTTGATTCTGCGGGATATTACCGATCGCAAGCGGGTCGAGGCCGAGCGCGATGCCCTGGCCCAACAGCTACAGCAACAGGTGGCCCAAAATGCTGAACAATTGCGCCAGGCTGAGACCGCCCTGCGATCGCAACAGCAGCACATCGACAGCATTCTCAACTCTCTACAGTGCGTGGTGTGGTCGGTTAACCCGATCACCCTGGAGACAACCTATGCCAATGCAGCGGCTGAGGTGCTCTACGGGTACCCAGTCGCCGCCTTTTTGGCCGATGCCAACCTGTGGTTGAACTGCGTTTATGCCGAAGACCGGCCGCTGATTTTGCAGGATGTGACCCTCCTGCTGAAGGGGAATAAAACAGACCGGACGTACCGGATTGTTCGTGCCGATGGGGAGATGCGCTGGGTGCGGGGGCAGGCTCGCCTGGTGCGCGACGGGGCGGGTAACCCCCTCCGCATTGACGGCACCACGACAGACATTAGCGATTGGGCGCAGCTCGAAGCCAATCGCAGACGGACGGAACTGGCCCTCAAAGACACCCAGGCCACCCAGCAGGCCATTCTCGAGAATATACCCGACCTGCTGATGCGCATTAACAGCGACGGGTATATTCTCGACTTAATTTCGGGGGGTGAAGTTACCCTCTACGGAGCGATTCCTGGGGGCAGAACCCAGTCGGTCTACGTGAACTTTCCCCAAGACCTGGCTGACCAGCGCATGCATTATGTGCGGCTAGCCTTAGACACCAGCTCCCAGCAGCGCTACGAACATACCCTGGAGATCGACGGTCAGCTGTGCTACGAAGAGTCGCGGGTGGTGCCCATTAACGACACCGAGGTACTGGTGATTGTGCGCGACATTACTGAGCGCAAGCAGGCCGAGGCGACCCAGGCGGAGTTAACCCAAAAGCTCCAGTTGATTAATACCAAGCTGAACCGGCTGGCCACCATCGATGGCCTCACGCAGATTGCCAACCGCCGGAGTTTTGACCAGGCCCTAGATTTGGAGTGGCAGCGCGCGCGCCGCCAGCAGCAGCCCCTATCCCTCATTTTTTGCGACATTGATTGCTTCAAATCCTACAACGATAATTACGGTCACCTGGCGGGTGACGATTGCCTGCGTCAGGTGGCCCAGGTGTTGACCACCCTCGTGCGTCGCCCTGGGGATCTGGCGGCCCGCTACGGCGGCGAAGAATTTGTGCTGCTGCTGCCCAACACCACGCTGCCAGGGGCGATTCAAATGGTGGAGCAGGTGCAGGCGGCGATCGCCCAGCGCCATCTGCCCCACGCCTATTCTCCGGTCAGCCCGATCTTGACCCTCAGCTTTGGCCTGGTGTGCCACTGCCCTGGGGTTCAAGAACATTCGCCCCGAGAGCTGATTCACCAGGCTGATTTGGCCCTGTACGAGGCCAAGGCCCAAGGCCGCGATCGCTACGTGGTGGGTGCGATCTCGCTCTGAGACCAGGGCGGTTGGGGGCAAGGGCGATGGCGATCAGGCCCACCCCGCCCCCGATCGCGGCAGCGAGCGCTAGGCTTAAACCAATCACTGTTGTAGGCAGGTCAGGCCATGGCTCACCTCAAGGCGCGGCGATCGCAAAACGTAGCGGGCGACCTCTACGTTGATAGCTCCTGTATTGACTGCGACACCTGTCGCTGGATGGCCCCCGATAGTTTTAGCCGCGAGGGGGAACAGTCGGCGGTCTACCACCAGCCGCAAACAGCCGCCCAACGCCTGGCCGCTCTCCAAGCCC
Organism: Cyanobacteriota bacterium; assembly: GCA_027483425.1. Taxonomy (GTDB): domain Bacteria; phylum Cyanobacteriota; class Cyanobacteriia; order Phormidesmidales; family Phormidesmidaceae; genus Nodosilinea. Next base: position 2,895 of record JAIXUR010000403.1, read on the forward strand.
TGCTGGCTTGCCCCACCGCCTCCATTGGTACCGTGGCCCCGCCCTCGGATATACCAGCGGCCCAGGCCAGTCTTCCCATCCCCATTACCGACTCGGTCTACCACTGCGGCTACCACTCCGAACAGTCATTTGGTGCCGCCAGCTACCTGATCCAGCGCGCCGAGGGCAACATTTTGGTTGACTCGCCCCGCTTTGCCGCCCCCCTGGTCAAGCGCTTAGAGGCCCTCGGGGGCGTGCGTTATTTGTACCTCACCCATCGCGATGATGTGGCCGATCATCAGCGGTTTCACGATCATTTTGGCTGCGATCGCATCCTCCACCACCACGACATCAGCACCGGCACCGCCGCCATCGAAATGCCGCTCCAGGGCACCGACCCCATAGCCTTGTCCGCCGATGTGCAGATCATTCCCGTGCCGGGCCACACCCAAGGCCACACGGTTCTGCTGTACCGCGATCGCGTCCTGTTTACCGGCGATCACCTGGCCTGGTCAGAGCGGCTGCACCAGCTGTACGCCTTTCGCCGCTACTGCTGGTATTCTTGGCCAGCGCAAATCCGGTCTATGGAAAACCTGGCCACCTACCCCTTTGAGTGGGTCCTGCCCGGCCATGGGCGTCGCCACCAGGCCGATCCAGCCACCATGGCCCAGCACATGCAAACCTGCCTGGCCTGGATGAAGGCCCAGTAGCTGGTTCCAGGAATTAGGGCTTGACCCCGAACAGCTCTGAGCCGTGCCGAGGCCACCCAGTTTCAGTTTTTGTAACCAGGCTGGTTGGCCTCGCCCGGCCGCTTAGCCTGAGGGCATCGAGCTGGGAGAAATCTGAGGATGAGACACCGACTGAGAGTTTGGTTACCCCTGGGTGCACTGTCGATCGCTGCCGCGATCGCCCTCACCGCTGCCGGACTAG
>JAIXUR010000387.1 GCA_027483425.1 Cyanobacteriota bacterium
ATATGATAATAGTACAAATGAACTTACGCGGCAAGCGTTAACAGCGACTCGTCCTGATATTTGAGCAGCATAACGGCAGAATTTACCGGCGGCGGGGAGCGGGGCGATCGCCCATGGCTTCCGTCCCTCCAGTCCCATGCGGGGTTGATCTGGGCGACTCAGCGCCTGACTCTGGTTTATGCGATCGCTCTAAGGCTATCACGGCTCGGGCTGGCAACCCTTTGACCTGGCTGAATGATTCCAGGCCTCACGCCGCCTTACACCAGCAGGCTAAAGTCTACTTGGGCATAGATATCCATCATCGGTAGACGGGTATTGGTAATGGCCAACTCCACCACCCGGTCGAGGCCGGTTTGGGTGGTCATGCCCCACAGGCTTTCTTCGGCTCGGTAAAACTGCTCGACCCGAGCCTCGGTCTGGTGCACAAACACATACTCTTGCAGGTAAGGAATCTCACGACAGAGACGAAATAGGCCGCCGCGCTCCGGTAGGGCGATCGCCTCTGGGCTATAGCCCGGCGTCGGCTTAGAGAGAATCTCAAACATCACACAGGGGTTGAGCACCTTATCCTCCTGACCGTCGTGGAGGAGGGGTGCCCCCGCCACCACCATCAGATCGGGGTAGACCCCCAGGCTTGGCTCTGGCAGCCATACCTGCACCCCTCGGGGTAGCACCTCGTAGAGGCTGTTGCGGCAGGTAACATCCATGAGGCGCATCAGGTTGCGCAAAATGCGGCCCTGGTTCACCGAACTATCACTCATTGCCGTCGGCGGCCTCGCCCCCCACCACCACGTTGCGAATGCGCAGACTGGGGCCGCCACAGCCCACGGGCAAGCCATTCTGACCACCCTTGCCGCAGCCGCCCGACTCATCCCAGTAAAAATCGTCGCCGATCGCTTCAATGTCGGCCAGGGTTCGAAACACATTGCCCGACAGGGTGACATCGCGCACCGGCTCAGCCAGCTTGCCGTTGCGAATCATCCAGGCCTCTCCGGCGGTAAAGGTAAACATTTCGCCATTGGTCATGCCCTCCAGCCAGTTGCGGGCGTAGACCCCCTGTTTAATATCGGCCAACAGATCATTCACCGAGGTAGTGCCACGCTCAATCCAGGTGTTGGTCATGCGCACCAGGGGCGAATAGTGGTAGTTGAGACAGCGGGCATTGCCCGTGGGCACCTCGTCCAGCTTGCCTGCGGTTTCGCGGGAATGCAGCCGCCCCACCAGCACCCCGTCTTGAATCAGCTGGGTGGTGGTGGCGGGGGTGCCTTCGTCGTCGTAGCCGTAGCTGCCCCGGTGGCCCTGGGGAGCTGCCCCGTCAAAAATTTGCAGGGTGTCGGGGCCAAACCGTCGACCCATGCTCATGGCCTCGAGCAGGTCGGGGTTTTCGTAGGCCATGTCGGCCTCCGACAGGTGGCCAAAGGCCTCGTGCACAAACAGCCCGGTCAAAATGGGGTCAATCACCACGTCGTAGGTCGCCCCCTTTACCGGGGGTAGATCTAGGGCCGCCACCGCCCGCTGGGCTGCCCCCATCACCTGGGGATCGAGGTGGTCTAGATCTTCGTAGGCGTTGCGAGAGCCGGTGGTTTCCCGCCCGGTCTGGACGGTGTTGCCATCGCGGGCGGTGGCGGCAAAGCGCATCTCCATATCTGACCAGGCTTGGTCGATCAGGGTGCCCTCGGAGGTGGCTAGCAACACCCGCTGGGCCACGTCGGCGTAGCGCACGGAGGTGGTGGCAATGCGAGGGTCTACCCCCTGGAGCAGATCGGCATAGTGGCTACAGAGGGCCTTTTTGCGAGCCAGGGGAATAGCGCGGGGGTCGGTGCCCGTGAGGGGCAGGCGCTGGGTAATCTGGACCGGGTCGATGGCGGCTAGGCGGGTTTCGTCGTCGCCTACCAGACGGGCCGCCGCCACGGCGGATTCGATGCAGAGGGTCAGGCTATCGAGATCGTTGAAGCTGGCAAAGCCCCAGCCGCCTCGGTAGCAGGCCCGGACATGGCCCCCGATCGCGATCGCCTCGCTCAGGGTTTCCACCTGCCCCCCCCGCAACAAAATATCAGTGCCTTCGGATTGCTCCAGGCGAATCGCCAGGTAGTCGACCCGTGGCCCCCAGCGATCGCACAATTCCTGCATGCGAGTTTTGGCCTGGTCAATTGTGTCGGTCATAGCCTTGGTGCCCCCGCCCATTTCCCCAAATGTATCATTCAGAAGCTCCCGTCCCCAGGCTAAAATCACAGGTATGACTACAGAATTTGACTACACCCTGCCCCCCGCCGTGCGGCGCATTTCAGGCTCCTTTCGGCTGGTGGGCTGGATCAGCTTTTGGGTTCAGGTGGTGCTGGCGGTCATCTCGAGCTTGGTGCTGATGTTTGCCCTCGCCAACCTCAGCGCGCGATCGGGTACCGGCGGCGGCAACCCCGGCACGGGGGTGGGGCTGCTGTTTGCCGCCCTGGGCCTGGTGGCCGTCTATCTCAGCGCCTTCTGGGCCTTTCGCTATGCCCAGATCGGGCGACGCCTGCGCAGCCGCGACACCGCCAAACGCCCCAGCCCCAAAGATGCCCTCCAGGCTCTACGCCTGGGCATTGTGATCAGCATGGCGGGGATGCTGGTGACGCTGTTTGGTGGGCAGGCCCTGATTGGGTCGCTGCTGGCCAAGGCCCTGGCGCAGCCCCAAGGGGGGGCTGTGTTTGTGCCCGGCAACATTGGTCAGTACGTAGAGGCCTTTGATATTTTTGTGGTGCAGGCCAACACCAACACCCTGTTGGCCCACTTTGTGTCGCTATCCGCGACCCTGTGGCTGCTGCGCACGGTGAACCGGGCCTAGGGAACCGGGCCTAGGAAATTGGGCCTAGGGAATCGGGCCTAGGCCATCACCATGCCGCCGTCCACATTAAACACCTGGCCGGTGATGTAGGCCGCCGCCGGGTCTGCGGCCAAGAACCGCACCATACCGGCAATGTCTTCGGGCTGGCCAAACCGCCCCAGGGGAATAAACTTGCGAATCTCGTCGGTGTTGCCCAGGTCGTCGGTCATGTCGGTTTCGATAAAGCCGGGGGCGACGGCATTGGCGGTGATCCCCCGGCTGGCCAGTTCCTTGGCAACGGTTTTGGTAAAGCCAATCACCCCGGCCTTGGCGGCGCTGTAGTTAGCCTGGCCGGGGTTGCCCATTTGACCAGCCACCGAGGCAATGTTAATAATTCGCCCCGATCGCTGCTTGAGCATGATCTTGGCCACGGCGCGGGTGCACAAAAATACCCCGGTCAGGTTGAGGTCGATCACAGCCTGCCAGTCTTCGAGCTTCATGCGCAGCAGCAGGGTGTCGCGGGTAATGCCAGCATTGTTGACCAAGACATCGACCCGGCCAAATTGCTCTAGGGTGCCGTTGATCAACCCATCGACCTGGTCGGCCTGGGAAACATCGGCCTGGATCGCCACCGCGCTGCCGCCCGCCGCCACAATCTCGGCGACGACTTCATCGGCGGCGGTACTGGAGCGGGCGTAGTTAACGACAACCTGGGCTCCGGCCGCCGCCAGGGCGATCGCAACGGCCCGGCCAATGCCCCGCGATGCCCCGGTAACCACAGCGACCTGGCCCGCCAGGGATGGGGATGATGCGCTCATGGGATGACCTCGCTTGGCTAAATCTGCCCAATTTTTTTAGCACGAAATGGGGTCGGGTAGGTGGGCTGGGTCAGGGGCTAGCCCACCCAGATCTTTTGGCCACCCCCCCTAGCCCTAGACCTGGCGCAGCACCGTACCGAGGGCGTGCAGCAGCCTATCGACCGGCTGAGTCTGGCTGTTGTAGCCCATTAGGCCAATGCGCCAGACCTTCCCGCCCAGTTCTCCCAGGCCCCCGCCAATTTCGATGTTGTGGTCAACCATTAGTTGACGACTGACGGCCTTGGCATCGACGCCGTCAGGTACCCGGACGGTGGTCAGGGTGGGCAGCCGGTAGGCGGCCTCCACATGGCAGGTCAGCCCCAGGTCGGCGAGCCCGTCCCAGAAATAGGCGGCGGTTTGCTGGTGCCGCTGCCAGCGGGCCTCTAGCCCCTCTTCAGCCAGCAGACGCAGGGCCTCGCGCAGGGCATAGGTGAGGTTCACGGGGGCGGTGTGGTGGTAGACCCGCTCTGGCCCCCAGTACTTGCGCAGCAGAGCCGCATCGAGGTACCAGTTGGCCACGGGCTGACGGCGACGCTCCAGTTTTGCCACCGCTCGAGGCCCCATGGTGAAGGGGGAAATTCCGGGAGCGCAGCTCAGGCCTTTTTGGCTACAGCTATAGGCCAAATCCACCTGCCACTCATCCAAAAGAATGGGGACGCCCCCCAGGCTCGTGACGGTGTCGACCAGCAGTAGACAGTCGTGGGCGGCACAGGCTGCCCCTAGCCCTTCTAGGGGTTGGCAAACCCCGGTAGAGGTCTCAGCATGGACGATCGCCAGGACCGCCGGACGATGCTGCTCGAGGGCGGCGGTCAGTTCATCGAGGGTAAAGGCTTCCCCCCAGGGCCGCTGAATCGTGGTGACTTCAGCACCGTAGCGGCGGGCCATATCCACCAGGCGGTGGCCAAAGTAGCCCTTGACCGCCACTAGAACGCGATCGCCGGGTTCAACCCCGTTGGCGAGCGTCGCTTCCATCGCCGCCGACCCGGTGCCCGCGACGGCGTAGGTAAGGGGGTTGGTGGTCTGCCAGGTGTAGCGCAGCAGGTCTTGCACCTCATCCATCATGGCCAGGTAGGCCGGATCTAAATGCCCAATGGGCTGGTGGTTCATGGCCGCAATCACCTGGGGGGAGGCGTTGGAGGGGCCTGGCCCCAGCAACAACCGTTCGGGCACAGCCAGGGGGGCGAGGCGGGCCGGTGGGGCGAGCCGAGTGGCGGGATTGGGCGATAGGGTGGTGGCCATGGGTAACACCGAAGAAGATGACGGAGGAGGAGGAAGGGGTAGCCGATGGATAGGCTAGTTTCATTCTCCTATGGAACCGGCGTTCTGTAGCGTCAAACACAGCTGGCGTCAAGCACAGCTGGTGTTAGCCCCGGCGTCCGTCGATCGCTCCGCAGGATATCGCCCCGCAGGAGTTGGGATTAGCCCAAGGTCTCAGAGCCAGGGCCTAGGGCGGGTGGCCCCTCTCCAGCGGCGACCCGCAGCCACACCACAAACAACACCCCAGGCCGGGGGGGGTAGTGAACCGCCTCGGGGGGGAGCCAGGGGGTGCCCTGCACGGGGCTAATTAAATCGATATGCCCCCCCATACCCTCAACCAGGTCTTGCACAATGGTCAACCCTAGCCCGGTACCGGGAATATCGCCTCCAGCCTGAACTCCGCGAAAGTGGCGGGTAAACATCTGGGACTGATCAGGCACGGGAATGCCCGCCCCCGTATCTCCCACCGCAATCCCCTGAAAAACCTGCGATTCTAACCGCTGTACCAGCCCGGCCGTCACCCACACCAGCGATCCTGGGGGAGCATATTTGAGCGAATTATCGAGCAGGTTGTGGAGCACTTCGTCCAGGGCGGCCCCGTCCAGCCAGACCTCGGGCAGCGGGGTAGGAATGTGGTGCACCAGGTGTAGCCCCCGCTCTTGGGCCAGGGGCAGGGTCGACTGCACCAGCGGCATGGCCACATCGGCGATCGCCCCAGGCTTGACCGTCAGCGATCGCCCCAGTCCGTGACCCGGGGCCGGGGCAATGGCCAGCGTTAAGCCTGGCCGGTCCTCTTCCCGGTTGGCCCCACGCCCTGGGTCGATGGCAGGAGATCCGGGCAGCAGTAGCCCACCGGTCGAAGGCACCGTGGGCTCGGCCAGGGTTTCATCGGCCATGGCAACGGCATCGTCAAAATTCTGGGCCAGATCTTCCAAGCGCCGACTCTCTCGGACAATGCCCTCGACAATGGGGCGATTGGTATCTTCCGGGGGCAGGCGCTTGACCATGAGCTTGCCAAAGGTCTGCAACGCCGTCAGGGGGTTGCGAAACTGATGGAGCAAATTGTGGAAGGTTTCAGACTGGTCAGCCTGGTTAAGCTGGCGCTGGTCAAGCTGACGCTGGAGCCACTGGTTGCGCTGGTCCATCACGCAGGCAATGGCTAGGGTGTTCGCCACCTGTTCCGCCTGCTGGTAGTCGGCGGCGGTCCAGGGCGAGGATTCGCGGGTGCTGACGATCATCCCTAGCACCACCCCCTCGTGGGCCAAGGGCAGCACCAATGGATAGGCCACGGTCTCCGTTTCCAGTTCCTGAGCGATCGCCCCTGGCCCCAACTCCGAAGGCACCGAGAGAATCCGGTCTTGGGGCAACCCGTAGCCCTGGGAGGGGAATTCTGGCCCTGGACTCCTGGGGTGAGGTGGCCAGGCATCGTGCAGGGTAGCGGCCTGCGGCGCTCTACCCTGTACCTCACCGTTCCCATGGTCTACCGCTGCCAACCCAGCCCGTAGTCCGCTCCATCGGTCGGCGGTCTCAGGGTAAGCTACCAGGGGCAGCAAGGTTGGGTTCACGGCGTCGGCCGTAGCTTCGGCTAGATACACCACCGTCGAAATCGCCCCCAGGGCCTGGGTCAGCAAGAAAACCTGGGCCTGACACAGGGTCATAAATTCGGAGCTAGGGGAGCCAATCATGGCGACGCAACATAAGAGTGTGACGGAAGAAAAATTAAAGTTTTGTCAATTTTTTAACAATTCTGTTCAGGCCCGATCCTCTCAGACACCCTTGTATCCTTTGCAAGGCATGGTTTTTGGGGCCTTCGGCCAGATTTTTAAGAGAAGTTGAAATTCTTATTTTGACCCTATATACTTGGCCTGGTTAACAAATTTGTAACCGATACTACATCCAAATATCCACTGAGAGGGAGGTAGGCAACTTGGCAAGGAGACGCAAGCGTAAGAGTCGTCGTCGCTTAGAAGGCCGTCGAATTTTGGAAGCTGTTCCTCAGTATAGTATTGAGAGCGGCGATGAAAAACCCGTAACCGCAGCCCGGAATTTTATACATTCTGAGGGCATTGCCCCCCCAGCCCTGCTGTTGGTCAAACGGAACGAGCATACCACCGACCGGTACTTCTGGGCCGAGAAGGGTCTGTTTGGGGCTCAGTACGTTGAAGAAAATCATTTTCTCTTTCCTAGCCTGCGAGTGCTGCTGGGCGAAGACGAGGAAGAGAATGCTTCAGCCCTGGAGACTCTGACCCACTAGAGGTCATCGGTGGTCAGCGAGGAATGCTTTACTCTGCTGGCATCGCTGACATCATCAAAGTCTAAACAAGTCACAAGCTAGCCTGCGGGCTAGCTTTTTTTTGCCCTAGTACAGCCTGGCGTTAACCGGCCCACCATGCCTGAAACCTGTCACCCGAAACCCATAGCAAAGTAGCTGCATTGCCGCAGAGGACTAGTGCCCTACCTAGTGTCCGACACCGGGTGCTAGGGCAATAAGTTCATCGCGGTGGGCAGTCACGGTGACCGTGGCCCTAGGGGCCGCTGGGGAAGCGTCGGTTAATGGGTCAGGGTCAGGGGTAGGCCGTACCTCTAGTTTGATTTCTTCGTCGCGATCGGCCCCACGCCAGTAAAACCACCCTGCGGCCGGGGCCAGTCCGAGCAGACCCAGAAACCCAGGGGCGTAGGCGGGCCACAGGTTGGCCAGGACCAGGGCAAAGCAGAGCATGCCCACGGCCGCCAGCAGGGTCAGAAAGCCAGCCAAAAATAGGCTTGGCCGCACCCGTCCCCGCAGAATAATTCGCTGGGGTTCGGGCTCGACGGCGGTTACGGTGTAGGCCCGCTCTTCAAAGTATGTGGTTAGTTCTTGCAGCAGGGCCAGCGGCTCCACGGGCCTGACCAGCGTTAGGGTTTCGATGCGGTCTTTGGTAGAAGCACGAATAAAGAAACCCAACCCTATGATCATGAGGAGGGTGATGAAGAGGGTGGAGTAGGTCGCGATTTCGGTCACGGTGGAGCCAGGCAGAGGTACCTCTCGAGAGTAGAGAATCTTGGATCATTCAGGAAAGGCGACTTCATGGAAAACTTCATGGAAAATAGTTTCCCCAATGGTGGGCAGTGCCCACCCTACAGCGGACACAGTCGCTAGATTAGAATTGGTATCTTCTTCCCTATCAATC
>JAIXUR010000171.1 GCA_027483425.1 Cyanobacteriota bacterium
GTAGGCTTCGAAGCGACTGTGCAGCTCCACCGGAGAGAGCACCCCTTCCTGGGTGAACAACTCTTCGATGTACTTTTCTTTAAGCACCGGCAGGGCATCGGCGGTGGTTCTGAGATTAGCCAGACCCCGCTCAGTGACCGCCATTTCATGCCATTCGCTGGAGTAGCCATTGCCGTTGAAGACAACCGCACCGTGATCACGAATGATATCTTTCAGAATGTCGTTGATAGCCACATTCAGCTCGACACCGCTCGATAGCTTGGCCTCTAGCTGGTCGGCCATCCAGTCGAGGGAGTCGGCCATGATGGTGTTCATGGCGACCAACGGCCCAGATACGGACTGGCCCGAACCTACGGCCCGAAACTCGAAACGGTTGCCGGTAAAGGCAAAGGGAGAGGTGCGGTTGCGATCGCCCGGATCCTTCGGAAACAGCGGCAGGGTGTCTACACCCAGGTTCATCACCCCTTTGCTCGCCGAACCCGTCACCTCACCACTGGCAATCTGGTCGAAGACGTCTTGCAGCTGGGTGCCCAAATAGATCGAGATAATCGCCGGAGGCGCTTCGTTGGCCCCCAGACGGTGGTCGTTACTGGCCGTGGCAATGACCGCCCGCAGCAGGGGGCCGTATTTGTGTACACCACGAATAACCGCACCACAGAACACCATAAACTGGACATTGCTGTGGGGGTTGTCACCGGGATCCAGTAGGTTGCCCTGGGTGGGGTTACCCACCGACCAGTTGACGTGCTTACCCGACCCGTTGATGCCAGCAAAGGGCTTTTCATGGAGCAGGCAAACAAAGCCGTGCTTTTTGGCCGTGTTGCGCAGCAGCGTCATCATCAACTGCTGGTGGTCACTGGCTACGTTAGCCGCCTCAAAGAAGGGGGCGATTTCAAACTGGCCAGGGGCCACTTCGTTGTGGCGGGTTTTAGCCGGAATGCCCAGGCGGTAGAGTCGTTCCTCCACATCCTGCATGAACACCTGTACCCGCTCGGGAATAGCCCCAAAGTAGTGATCGTCGAACTGCTGACCCTTGGCCGGAGACTTCCCAAAGAGAGTACGGCCCGCCAGCAGCAGATCGGGGCGCACGCTGGCAAAGTTGGCATCGACTAGAAAGTACTCTTGCTCAGCTCCACAGCTGGAGTTAACCGTTGCCACCTCAGTGTTGCCCAGCAGCTTGAGTACCCGCGTAGCCGCCTTGCTCATGGCCGCGTTAGAGCGGAGCAGCGGGGTTTTCTTGTCCAGCGCTTCGCCAGTCCAGGAGACAAACACCGTGGGAATGCACAGGGTGACCCCGTTGTCGGTCTCCATCACAAAGGCGGGGCTGGTTACATCCCAGGCGGTGTAGCCGCGAGCCTCAAAGGTAGAGCGAATACCACCGTTGGGGAAGGACGAACCATCGGGCTCACCCTGCACCAGCACCTTGCCAGCAAACTCTGAAATGACGGACCCATCACCCTGCACCGAAATAAAGCCATCGTGCTTTTCAGCGGTGATGTTGGTGAGGGGATAAAACATGTGAGAGTAGTAGAGCGCTCCCTTGGAGATCGCCCAGTCTTTCATCGCTACCGCCACGACATCGGCTACCGAGACATCAAGGGGGGCACCAGTCTTAACGGTTTTGTACAGCGACTTAAACACGGCCTTGGGCAAACATTCCTGCATCTTGGCCAAGGTAAATACATCCTTGGCCCAAAGATCCTCTAGTCGCCCCGGATTCTTGAGGGGAAGGGGCTGACGATTGGTAATATTCGCAATGGCCTGGGAACGCAATTCATTTCCACTCATAGCAATCTCCTAGTAACTAGAGGCGTTATTCCGGCTGTGTCCAAGTTGTGGAGCAGGGACATAGCTCATCAAGTCAATCCGTAAAATTCGTCACTCTAACGATCTGAACGGGATAGTCAAAGGCGGGTGCAAAGGAGCGATCGCGGGCGGCGGAACACCCCAAAACAGGCCCACGATCGGCAATATCAACACCTAGGGTAAATTCCCCATACTCTGAACTAGAAAAGCCTGAGAAGCGAACCGCAAAGAATCGTCCGGTAGCCCCAGAGCAAACCTAGGAATCGGCAACCCCTTAACGGGAAATTCCTGACCGCAGTGCTTAATCCAGAGCAATCTAAACGAACCTCGCAGACAAATATGACCACTCAGGATAGGTAAGGGCAACCATCTATCATAGACATATCCAATAGAGACAATTGATCCCGAACAAGTTCAGAATCAACCACTCTAGCAACTCTTTTAACGAGTATAAAGACCTAGGAACCCTCAATAAACCCATAAATTTATCTGACGATCCTGGATACTTCAACCTGCAATGTTTGCCCACCAAAACCTTTGGGGTCGGTTGGCAACTACACAGGTACCCTAAAAAGTTACACTCCGGGATAGTAAAGGCAAAGCAGGGCCGCTTTTGTATTGGTTAATACGGTTGACCCTGAAGCGACTAGGAATCAAGCCTAGATTTCCGATCGCCGAGAAACAGCTCTAGGATTTCCTCGGTGATCAGGACAGCTCTATCGATGGATAGCGTCACCCTGAAGCAGTCTGCCCCCGCCTTAAGCCAGTCCGATGGCCCTAAGGGCAAGCTGCACCGGGTTAATCGAGCTGGCCATGGTAGCCCGTTACCAGCCGACTGCCGTCTTTAAAGATATGCACCTCAATCTGGTCGCTAGCCCAGTTAATCCGGCTTTGTAGCACCGGGTTAAACACCCGCACCCGCTGATTGCGCGACGAGACCGGCGAGGTCGGGTCGTGGAGGGCTAGAGACTCTACAAAGGGGCCGTCTACCAAAATATCGAGCTGATCCAGCAAGGTCTGAGCCCCCGGCGGCGCATCCGAGGACTGTAGCTCGGCAAGGGTAAAGCCTGAGAATGCCATGGTGTTGAGCCCTGCCGCCTTAATCCGCTGCGCCACCGCCGCCAGGGCCGTCGCCTGCCAGAAGGGCTCACCCCCTGAAAAGGTTACCCCCTCGTTCAGAGGATCGGCCAAAATACGCTCGACCAGCTCATCTACCGTTACGATTTGGTTGGGCTCAAAGGGCCAGGAGGCTGGGTTAAAGCAGCCGGTGCAGGCTCTGAGACAGCCCTGCACCCAGACCACCGCACGACTGCCCGGGCCATTGACTTCGGAACGATTGACGTAGCCCATGATGTTTAGAGTGACCATGGTACAAAAATCCTCTCCCGTGACGATCCAAATAACGCCCCAATAACGCCCGCCCGATCTCCCTGGTGACCCTTAGATCGTCTTAGGGCTGGCCCTTCTATGCTCCTACCAGATCGGCCATGACCTCTGCCACCGGCTGAATGCGATCGCTTTGTCCGACATGATTGCCCGCAAACACCAGACCGTTTTCCACGTCGCCCCGGCAGGCGCGATCGAGGGCGCGGAGAATGCAGTAGGTTTCGCGGCGATCGCGGAATTTGCAGACCTGCAAGCAGTTGGCAAAACACTGATCCTTCGCACCGGGAGCTTCGCCCGCCTCTATGCGATCGACAAAGGCGTTGCGCAGGGCGCGACCGGGTAGTCCGACCGGGCTAGGTACAAGGACAACATCCGCTGGGCTGGCATGGAGGTGAAACTCTTTGTAGCGTAGGTCGGCGTCGCACTCGTCGGTGGGGATGAAGCGGGTGCCGATCTGTACACCGCTGGCACCTAGGGATAGGGCGTGGAGGAGGGTAGCGCGATCGTATACACCCCCCGCTGCAATCACCGGCATGGGCGTCTCGAAGGTCTCTGCCAGATAGGTCACCAGCGCTGGAATAACAGCCTCAGCGCCAATCGCCGGATCGCCTAATTCCTCTGCCTTGGCCCCTAGGTGCCCGCCCGCCGACTGGGGATCTTCGACCACAAAAGCATCGGGTAGGCGATTGTACTGCCGCTGCCACTTTTTGCAGATCACCTGGGCGGCCCGCAGGCTGGAGATAATCGGCACCAGGGCCACCTCAGGGTGGTGGGCGGTGAGTCCAGGCAGGTGCAAGGGCAACCCCGCCCCAGAAAAAATCAGGTTCACACCGTTCTCTACGGCGGTCTGCACCAGGGTTTCGTAGTCACGCGCCGCCACCATGATGTTGACGCCGAGAATACCTTCTGGACTCAGGACCCGGGCCTTTTGCAGCTCGTCGATCAGGGCTAGGCGGTTGGCTTCAAAAAAGCGGGCCTGGCGAAGTTTAGGGTTTTTCTCCTCGATGTCAAAGTAGGGCGATCGCATGCCCAGGCCCACGGCAGAAATAACGCCGATGCCGCCAGCATTGGCCACCGCCGCCGCCAGGCCAGCGCCCGAAACACGAATGCCCATGCCGCCCTGGACGATGGGGTAAGGGGCGGTGTAGAGCCCAATGGGGAGGGAGGGAAGGGTCTGCATGGGTAAATAAATAGAGTGATGGGGGGATGGAGACATGATGAGGGTTAGCGCTTAGGGGCTTCACGGGGCTTCATGGGGTAGGGCTGCTCTAGGGGGTGGCCGCTATGGCAGGAATCGGGGTGGTGGGGTGGTAATCCCGAATCTGTTCTGCCAGGGTGGTCATGGGGCTTTGCCTGGGGCAGTGGGCCGCCCCGAGAGCGTTCAGACCTGTGGGGTTATCGGTGAGCACCACGAGCTTGAGCGGCTGGCAGGGGTTTTGGGCCTGCACTCGCTGAATAAAGTCGGCGATCGCCATGTCGGGCAGCGGGGCCGTCACCACCACCACATCCACCCCGATCGAGTCGAGCAGCACCAGACCGGTTTCGCCGTTGGTGGCTTCGCTGGCGACCTCCAGGCCGGGCTGCGATCGCAACCCCTGGCGCAGGGCCAGACGACTGCGTTCGTCGCCATCGACAATCACCACCTGAATATCGGTTTCCGCCGGTTCCTCAGAAAAGGTGGGGAGCGTACTGGGGCCACCACAGGCGGCGACTTCGGTAAACTCCACATCCGTCAGCTTGGCGGCCTTGATCTGGGCCATCGCCTCGGCGGAGAGAATGCGGGCGTCGTCAAAGCCAAAGTCGATCTCCGCATGCAGGCCCCTGCGCTTCACCCGGCTGAGGTTGTAGAACCGCTTGTTCCAGGTGGTTTGCACAAAGGCCCAGAGGCAGCCCAGCAGGTAGCGGCGCTTAAACGAGTCGCGCTCCCACCAGTACTCCCAAAACTTCCAGCCGTAGAAGCGGGCGTAGTTGCGCAGCACCCCTTGCAGCACTCCCTCCCGCGTCATATGGTCGGGCTTAATAATCGGCGTCACAAAGTTGTAGTGGGAGTAGTCGCGAATCTCCACCTTATCTTCGAGATCCTGAAACAGCTCGGCGAAGGGCCAGGGGGTGTACATGTTCCAGTTGGCCATGTCGGCCCCCCAGTCGCGGGCCATGCGGTAGGTTTCTTCGATGGTTTCGGGGGTTTCGTTGGGCAGCCCCATGATGAACTGCACCTCCGCCAAAATACCGTTGTCGCGCAGCAGCTTGACAGCCCGCTTGTTGTCGGCAATGGTGGTCTCTTTGCGAAACACGTTCAGGTTGAGCTGGGCCGCCGCCTCGGTGCCGAGGGAAACATGCACCAGGCCCGCTTTGCGGTAGAGCGGCAGCTCGGCCTCGTCGCGCAGAATGTCGGTGACGCGGGTGTTAATGCCCCAGTGGACAGGCAGGTTGCGCTCAACCAGTTCTTCGCACAGGGCCACAAACCGAGCCTTGCTAATGGTGGGTTCTTCATCCGCCAGAATGAAAAAGCCGATGTTGTGGTCTTTTACCAGGCGTTCAATTTCATCGACAAACAGCTTGGGTTTGCGGGCGCGGTACTTGCGCCAAAACTTCCACTGGCAGCAGAATCGGCAGCGAAAGGGGCAGCCTCTGGCAAAGTTGGGCACCGCTACCCGCACGTTCAGCGGCGTGTAGATATAGGTGTCCCAATCCAGCAGGGTCCAGTCAGGGCTGAGGGTGTTGAGGTCGCGAATGGGGGGATGGGCCGGGGTCGCCACCACCTGGCCAGCGTCATCCCGGTAGGCTAGGCCTAGAATAGACTCGCGATCGCGGCGGTCTCTGCCCTCGGCGATCGCCCGCAGCAGGTTGACGCTAATCTCCTCCCCCTCCCCCCGAATGATGTAGTCCACCCAGGGCGCTTCCCCCAGCACCTCCCGGTACATAAAGGTGGGGTGCACGCCCCCCATGATCGTCACCGCCTCAGGGCAGACCGCTTTAGCAATGTGCAGAGTGGTCTGGGACTTGTAGATCATCGGGGTGATGGCGGTGGCCATGACCACGTCCGGCTGGTACTCGGCGATCATCGCCGCCAGGGGCTCGTCGTCGATGTAGTGGGTCATGGCGTCGATGAAGCGAATTTCGCTAAAGCCAGCTGCCTTTAGGGCACCGCCCACGTAGGGCACCCAGCTAGGTGGCCAGTTGCCCGCAATTTCTGCACCGCCCGCATGGTAGTTGGGCTGAATCATCAGGATGCGCATGGGAGTCTCCTAGAGGGAGCGAGGTGATGGGGTGGAGGGGTAGGGCAGACCTAGGTGTCTGCCCTAGGTGCAGGGGCCAACGGTTGTTCGCCCCTGCGAGGTTGTTTACCCTTAGAGGGTGTTTGAAAAGTCAAAGAGCGTCTCAGGTTATACCTAGGTCGTAGGCTAATATCCTCAAAAATCAGCGTTTTTGCTGTCTCTTGGTGGCAAATCAGACCTGGGACAACCCTTTTCAAACACCCTCTTAAACCGATTGGGAAAACTGGCGGACGGTGCGATTTCTCAGGTAGGGATCAAACACGGCGGCAATGTTGCGGATCAGCAGCCGTCCGGCGGGCAACACCTCAATGTGGTTGGGCGTCAGCCGCACCAGACCATCGGCGGCCAAAACCTTTAAATCTTGGCGTTCGCGGGCGAAGTAGTCGTCAAAGTCTTGGTCAAAGCTGAGGTGATACTTGTCTTGAATGGCAGACTTCGATAGCTCAAATTGACACATCAGCTCCATAATCACGGCCCGACGCAGAATGTCGTCTCGACTCAGCACCACACCCCGCTCCAGGGGCAAACTATCGGCATCCATGGCTTTATAGAAGTCGCGCAGCCCTTTGTGATTTTGGGCGTAAACGTCGTGGAGCATGCTGATGGAGGTCATGCCAAAGCCCAGTAGGTCAGACTCGGGCAAAGTGGTGTAGCCCTGGAAGTTGCGGTGCAGCTGGCCTTGAGATTGCGCGATCGCCAGCTCATCCCTGGCCTTGGCAAAGTGATCCATGCCAATGAACTGGTAGCCCGCTGCGGTCAGGCGATCGATGGTCATGTGGAAAATTTCGAGTTTTTCCTCGGGGCCGGGCAGGGTGGCGGGGTCAATGTGCTTTTTCTGAACCGGTTTGAGCCAGGGCACGTAGGCAAAGTTGAAAACGGCGATGCGATCGGGGTCGAGGTGCAGGGTTTTGTCAATGGTGTCGCGAAAGGTGGCCAGGGTTTGGTAGGGCAGCCCGTAGATCAGATCCACATTCACGCTCTCAAAGCCCGCCTGCCGGAGCCAGCCCATGGCATCAAACAACATCGCCTCGGGCTGAATGCGGTTGACCGCCGCCTGCACCTTGAGGTTAAAGTCTTGTAGACCGAAGCTCACCCGTTTAAAGCCCAGGTCTCTGAGAAACTGCACATAGTCGCGATCTAGATCCCGAGGGTTCACCTCAATGGAAATTTCGGCCTCCGGCTCAAACTCAAAGTGCTGGTGGAGCACCGTCCACAGGCGCTCCACCTGGGCCTTTGTCAGGTAGCTCGGGGTGCCGCCGCCCCAGTGTAGTTGGTTGACCTGGCGGTTAGAGACCCGCTGGGCCACCTGGGCAATGTTGCGCTCCAGGTAGTCCAGATAGGGATCGGCCACTTTTTTATGGCGGGTGATCACCGTATTGCAGCCGCAGAAGTAGCAGGCCGACTCACAAAAGGGAATGTGGCAGTAGAGCGACAGGGGCGTCTGCTTGTAGTTGCCGACGGCCACAGCCGCCTCAAAATCTCGGGAGCTAAAGCTTTCTTTCATCTCCGTCGCCGGAGGATAGCTGGTGTAGCGGGGCAGCGGCTGGTTGTACTTGTGCAGCAGCGCCGGGTCAAAAACAACGGGATTGACAACAGAGAGCATAGTAATTAAGTGTGTGCAAAAGGTGGATAGATCTGTAGGGTGCATTCGCGGCTGGTCAACCAAAGCCAATCACCCCACACTGGGCTAGCCGCAATGCACCGCTAGGATGCCGTGAAGATGGTGCATTGCGGCCAAGGGAGCGATCGCAACGTAGATCTGTAGGGTGCATCCGCGGCTCTTTCTCTCTAGCAAAGCACCCTAGGTTCAGGCTTTTGAGCCGCAATGCACCGCTCACTGAATGCCGAGGAAATGGTGCATTGCTTCGCTAATGCACCCTACAGTTGGCCTACTCCGTCGCGACCAGGGCCACCATGCCGTGGTGGGGGTGCGGCTCGGTGCTGCCGGGGCGATCTTGGCGGGTAATCAAGTCAAAGACATGGTCACCCACCGCTGCCCGCACATCCGGCTCCAGCTCGTGGAAGACATCGCGGTTGAGGGCAAAGGCCAAGTTCGCCTCATCCACTAGCTGCTGAATCAGGGTTTCATCCACTGGCAGGCTATTGAGCGCTTCGCGGTACTTGAGTTTAAAGTCGCGCTTGGCCTCGACCGTGGGCAGCTGGTCAAACTCGTGGAGGCCGGTGCCTTGATCCGGCGGCAGGTTCAGGGCCGATCGCACGATGTGCCGCAGCCCCTGGCCCCCGGAGAGATCGCCCATGTAGCGCACGTAGGCGTGGGCCACCAGCAGAGCCGGGTTGGTAGCCGAAACTTCGAGAATGCGGTTGACATAGCGCTGGCCAGCGGGGGTAGCCACTATGTCATGCTGCCAGCGATCGCCGTAGTAGTAGGCCAGGTCATCCTCGAGCTTCTGGGTACGCAGCAGCTCCGCAAACACCATCGGCCCCACCACGGGATGCTGCTGATGACGGGCCATTTCACCTTCCAGGGTGCTGTAGAGAAAATAGAGATCAGCGGTCAGTTTTTTGAAGGGCTCTAGTTCTACTACCCCCTTCAAAAAGCACTTCATGAACGCCGTATTTTCAGACAGGGTGTGGGAGATCTGGGTGCCTTCCCGCAGGCGCAGGGCTAAATCAGTCATGGGTATACCTTGTAAGCTAAAATCTTTTAATCACTATACAGCTATTGAACGCTCTAGCCAATTCTGTAGATAACGTTTTGTGTCGTCCTTGGTCAAGGCGGCATCGGCCAAAAGGCTGTCAGGAGGTTTTGAGAACAGACGAGTCCCCAGCTAGGGATGCAGGCCCTGTGCCTTTAGGAGCAAACACCATGCCTGAACATTTTCGGTGCCAGGCTTGTCCTTGAAAGGCCTGAATTCCAGCCGTTGGATGGCAGGCTCAACGCGAAACGCTAATTTTCTTAACCCAAGTCAACCGCTCGGGATCCTCGTGCTATGATTAATAGCTATAAAGCGATTAAGTGATTCGACCGTCGTTCTCCCCGTTGTCTATCCCCGAAGTATTCCTATGGTGACTGCTCTTCCCGCCCCTAAGGCTGGCAACAGCCAAGTGAAAACCGCCATTGCAGAAAACCTGCTATCGCCCCGGTTCTACATCACCGACTTTGACAAAGCCGCGACGATGGATCTGTCTCTGGAAGCCGAGGGGCTCCAGGCGATGCTCAATGAGATGCGGGCTGACTACAATCGCCACCACTTCAGCCGCGACGACTCCTTTAAGCAGGGCTGGGATCACATCCAGGGAGAGGAGCGGCAGGCCTTTATCGACTACCTAGAGCGTTCCTGCGTCTCGGAATTTTCGGGTTTTTTGCTGTTTAAGGAACTATCGCGCCGCATCAAAGACCGTAGCCCAGTGCTGGCCGAAATCTTTAGCCTCATGGCCCGCGATGAGGCTCGCCACGCCGGGTTCCTCAACAAGTGCATGCAGGACTTTCACATTTCCCTGGACCTGGCCAAGCTGACCAAGAACCGCACCTACACCTTCTTCCCGGTGGAGTGGATTGTCTACGCCGTGTACCTGTCTGAGAAAATTGGCTACTGGCGCTATATCCTCATCTACCGTCACCTGGAGCAGCATCCCGAGCATTGCTTCTATCCACTGTTCAACTACTTCGAGAGCTGGTGCCAGGATGAGAACCGCCACGGCGATATTTTTAAGGTGCTGGTGCGATCGCAGCCCGACCTCTGGCAAACCTGGCAGGGTCGTCTCTGGAGCCGCTTCTTTCTCCTGTCTGTGTTTGCTACCCACAGCCTGACCGTCCATGAACGGGCCAAGTTTTATACCATGCTGGGCTTAGACGCCACTCAGTTCGACACCGAAGTGGTGCGCAAAACCAACGATACCGCCGCCCGTGCCTTCCCCGTGTCGCTCAACGTTGACCACCCCGACTTCTTTCCTCGCCTAGAGCGGGCCGCCGATCGCAACCTCAAAATCAAGCAGCTGATGGCCAGCTCAGCCCCTGGCTGGGTCAAGCAACTGCGCAAGATCCCCCTGGTCCTGGGTATCGCGGGTGACCTACTGCGGCTCTACTTAATTAAGCCCCTGGATGCCGAAGCCCTACGGGGCACGGTTCGGTAATCATAGACGACGCGTTAGGCCCCAGGGGTTTTCAAAACCCCTGGGGTCTTGCCAATGTTAAGGCTGCAGGGTGCCATTGGGCAGAGTCGCCCCAGTGAGGTCAGCTTGGGCCAGAATAGCACCGGTCAGATCGGCCCCTTGCAGGTTTGCCCTGCACAAAATGGCTCCCGTCAGGTCGGCGTAGCTCAGGTCAGCCCCCTGTAAGTTAGCCCCACTCAGATCGGTCCTAGGGGCATCGGGACGAGCGCTCTGGCCCAGTTGGGCGCGGCAAAGTCTGGCCTCACTCAGATTAGCCTGGGCGAGTTGGGCACCATTGAGGTGAGCATAGCTGAGGTCGGCCCGCTGTAAATTGGCCCCGATCAGGTTAGTTTGCTGGTCAGAACTGGGGCGAAAGTCAGCGTCAATCAGCAGCGCTTCGGATAGGTTCGCATCCTGAAAATTAACGCCGCAGAGAATAGCTTTGATCAAGTTAGCCTGGCTGAGCTGAGCCCGTACAAACACAGAACCACTCAGGTCAGCATCTCGAAACTGGGCCTGGGGACACTGGGCCGCAGTAAAGTCAGCCCCCCATAGGAGGGCTTCGCTGAGATCAGTCTGGGCGAAGGTGCTCTGCCTAAAGTGGGTGCGGCCCAGCCGGGCTTGGCGCAGGTCACTGTGGCTAAAATCGGCCCCGCTGAGGTCGGCTTGCAGCAGTTCAACCTCAATCAGCCTAAGGCCAGAGAAGGCGCGATCGCCCCTTCGATAACGGTCTAAAATCTCACCTGCATCCATCGGTCACCCCTCGCAAACTCACCCCAGCAGTGTACTGCACGCAGCCAGCGTAGAGACGCTGTGCTTAAGCCTTTGTGAAGACTCCGGGAAAATACCTAAAAAGCTATGAACTTCGGGGATCAACGCCAGTGCGATCGCGTTACCTATGTCACCATCGAATTATTGCGGGAGAGAAAAATGCCGGAGCAGTTACCACTGCTTTTCGCGCTGATATCTATCCAACACTCACCTGAAATCGGTCACAAATCATCTGTCATTCCCAGGTGGTCAATGTTAATCCATGTCGCCTGGGCCCTGGGCTGAGGGAATTCTCAGACTTCACGCCAGTGTTGACCTAGACCCATCGAGCTACTGCGCCAGAAAACCTCAAAACAACTTGATTAAACCTGCTCCTTCATGTCTTTGCGATGGGGGGAGGGGACGATCAAGATGTTCACTGGCATTTCTGTATCAAAAGCTACGAAATACTTCGTCTATTTCGGCTCAGTCCAGCCGAAAAGCGTCCATCGATCCGAGCCGTAAGCGCTGTCCGAGGGAGTTCTCCCCCGGCAGTGATGGCTTTTTGATGCCAAGACTACCGTAAACATTTATCGGAGACTGTAGGTTGATATGACCGTCGCAAAAAATAGAACTAAACAATCTGCATCGGGCCCTCAGCAAGACTTCTTGGCCCAGACGCCTGCCCAAAATTACTCTATAAATAAATCAGCTAATAAGACAGATATCCCCGTAGAGAGCCCATCGCTAAACCGCGTGACTAATAACATCAAGCCCCTGCTAGAAAAGGTCTACCCCCCAGAAACGGCGGAGTGGTTGACCACCAAGATCTTCGCGCTGGTCAAAGACACCCTGTGCCCCTCGGGTCGCGAAGATCTGAAAAAGTGGAATCACAACAATGTGCTGCTGATCACCTACGGCGATACCATCTGTGATGGTCAGCGGGCCCCGCTGTCGGTACTGGCCGAGTTTCTCGAAACCCACCTGTACGACACCATTACCGGCGTTCACATTCTGCCCTTTTTCCCCTACAGCTCCGATGATGGCTTTGCCATTATCGACTACCTCAAGGTCAACCCCGAACTGGGCAACTGGGAGGATATCCGGCGCATTGCCACCCACTTCAACCTGATGGCCGACCTGGTGATTAACCACATCTCCAGTCAGCACGAGTGGTTTCAGCAGTTTCAGCACAATGAACTGCCCGGTCGCGACTACTTCATTACCGCCGACCCCAGCGAAGACCTCTCCCAGGTGGTGCGCCCCCGCAGCTCGCCGCTGCTGACCCCGGTGAGCACCCCCGAGGGCGAAAAGTATGTGTGGACCACCTTTAGCGCCGACCAGGTCGACGTTAACTTCGAGAACCCCGACGTGCTGATCGAGTACGTCAAGATCATCCTGTCCTACGTCGAGGCCGGGGCGCGCTACATTCGCCTCGATGCGGTGGGCTTTTTGTGGAAAAAGCCGGGCACCAACTGCATGCACCTGCCCGAAACCCACGCCGTGGTGCGCCTATTCCGCGAGATTTTGCAGCTCGTTGACCCCGGTATTTCACTGATTACCGAAACCAACGTGCCCAACCGCGAGAACCTGAGCTACTTCGGCAACCGCAACGAAGCCCACATGATCTACAACTTCAGCCTGCCGCCGCTGCTGCTGAATGCCCTCATGCAGGGTCGCTCAGACCACCTCAAAACCTGGATGATGAGCATGCCCCCGGCCCCCATCGGCTGCGCCTACTTTAACTTCACCGCCTCCCACGACGGGATTGGTATGCGCCCCGCCGAAGGATTGCTCACCGACGACGAGTACGGGCAGTTGATTACCGCCATGCGCAATTTTGGCGGCAAAATTAGCATGCGCAGTCGCCCCGATGGCACCGAGTCGCCCTACGAGATCAACATCTCGTTGTTTGATGCCCTCAAGGGCACGGTCAAGGGCGAAGACCAGTGGCAGATAGAGCGCTTTCTCTGCTCCCAGACCATCATGATGGCCCTGGAGGGCATTCCGGCCTTCTACATCCACAGTCTGCTGGCGACCCACAACTACACCGAGGGCGTCGAAGCAACGGGCCACAACCGCACCATCAACCGCTATAAGTGGGATCTGGAGGCGCTGGAAGCCGCCCTGGCTGACCCGACTACCCCCCACGCCCAGGTGCTGGAAGAACTGAAGCGGCTGATCAAAATTCGCCGCCAGCAAACGTCGTTTCATCCCAACGCCACCCAGTACACGCTGCACCCCATGAATCGGGCCCTGTTTGCCTTCTGGCGGCAGAGCCTAACCCGTGACCAGAGCATTTTCTCGGTGCACAACCTGAGCGACGAGCGGCAGGAACTGCTCCTGAGCGACCTCAACCTGGTCAGTACCGACGACTGGTATGACCTGATCAGCGGCCACCGCTTTACCGATGGGCGCGAGGTCTACGAACTCCAGCCCTATCAGTCGGTCTGGATTACCAACAAGCCCAACTCGGCCCACGACGACACCATGCCCACCCTGTTGTAGGGGGCTTTAAACCCAGAGAGGAGCCCAATTATTGGGCTCCTCTTTGGGTTTTGCCGCACTTTAAACCCGCAACACCAGGGCCTAGCTTTGCCCTTCAATTTTTTCCACCTTAGGCGTGGCCGCATGGGTGACAAAAAAGTTGTTCAGCGCTGTAGACACCACCGACAGGACAATGGGGCCCACGATAAAGGCCCAAAAGCCATGGACTGAAAAGCCCGGCGTCACCAGCGACGCCAGCCAAAAGCAAATACCGTTGAGCACCAGGGAAAACAACCCCAGGGTCAAAATGGTAATGGGCAGCGACAAAATAAACAGCACCGGCTTAATAATGCCGTTGACGATGCCGATCGCCACCGCCGCCACCATCGCCGCCGGAAAATTGGCCAACACCACGCCAGGGAAGATCGCGTCTACCACCATGAGCGACAGGGCCGTAGCCAGAATACTGAGCAGATAAAGCAGCATAGTCAAATCTCCTGTCCTGAAGGTAATAAGTAGCTGGGCGTAACTAAACTAAAGATACCGGTAGGGCCGCAGCCCCCAAACCCCTGCTGATCAATGAATTAGGCTTACCTACTTAGGAAAATGAGTACCGGGGCTATGGGCATTTTGCCACGGTAATTTTGTCGGCAAAAGCCCCCCGCCCCGATCGCCCTACAAATCGAGGTATTTCTTAATAGAAACCTGCCCCCTGGCTCCTGCCTCCTGGCTTCTGACTAAAGTTGATGCTCAATTGCGCCCCAGGTGCTAGTGTTTGATGCTCGATGCTGAAGGTTTACCTGAATTTGCCATGGCTCCAACCTCTGTGCCCGCACCGACTGCAATGGTGGTGTGCCCCCACCACCTGGCCTCTGCCGCTGGGCTGAATGTGCTGAGCCAGGGGGGCAATGCGGTCGATGCGGCGATCGCGACCCAAGCGGCCCTATCGGTGGTCTATCCCCACATGACCGGACTGGGGGGCGATGGGTTTTGGCTGGGCTACCATGCGGCCTCGGGCCAGATCTATGGCCTCAACGGCTCTGGGCGGGCGGGGGTGGGGTGCGATCGCGCCCTCTTTGCCCGCCTGGGCTTAGACACCATTCCCCCCCGTGGCCCTCGGTCGGTGATTACGGTACCGGGGGGCGTCTCGGCCTGGGGAGAAGTCCACCAGCGCTTTGGTCGGCGGCCCTGGGCCGATCTGATGCAGCCTGCGATCGCCCTGGCCGAGCAGGGCTACCCCACCTCCCGCGCCCAAGCCCACTGGACGCGGGTCAACCAGGCCGACCTAAAGGCCTACGGCGGTGCCCAGAATCCCTTTCTGCCCGGTGGTGAGGGGCCCAGTGCCGGGGCCTGGATCACGAACCCACCCCTGGCCACTACCCTACGGCGACTGGCCGCAGCCGGGCCCCAGGATTTTTACCAGGGAGAGATTGCCGCCCAGATCGTGGCTGATCTGGGTGACCTGGGCGGCCTGCTAAACCAAGCCGATTTTGCCCGCCACACCGCCACCTGGGTCGACCCGATTAGCACCACCTACCGGGGTTACCGGGTGTGCCAACTACCGCCCAATAGCCAGGGCTTTACGGTGCTGCAAATGCTTAACGTGCTGGAGGGGTTTAACCTCCACACCGTGGGTCACGGCACCGCCGACTACTATCACCTGCTGGTGGAGGCCACGAAGCTGGCCTTTGCCGATCGCGATCGCTGGCTCAGCGACCCCGACTTCACCGATATTCCCCTAGGGGAGCTGATCTCAAAACCCTACGGCGATCGCCGCCGGGCCCGGCTGAGTATGGCCGTAGCCCAGGACTACCCCAGCCCCGGCATCGGCGGTGACACCACCTACACCGCCGTGGTCGACCGCGACGGCAACGCCGTATCGGTGATCCAAAGCCTCTACGTTGACTTTGGCTCGGCGGTGGTGCCCCCCCGTCTCGGCTTTCCCCTGCAAAACCGAGGATCGCTATTTTCCCTCGAGGCCGACCACCCCAATGCCCTGGAACCGGGCAAGCGCCCCTTCCACACGCTCATGCCTGGTCTGGTGCTGACGGCTGAGGGGCGTCCCCATCTGGTGCTGGGTACGATGGGGGGCGAGGGCCAGCCCCAAACCCAGATCGCCCTGCTCACCCGCCTGCTCGACTTTGGCTTTGATCCCCAGACGGCGATCGATCTGCCCCGCTGGGCCTGGGGTCGCACCTGGGGCGAGGCGACCACCCAGTTGGCCATGGAAAATCGCATTGGGGCTGAGATCCGACAGGACTTGATCCATCGAGGGCACCAGGTGGCGGTGGTCCCGGCCTGGGCAGAGAAAATGGGCCACGCCCACGCGATTCGGGTCGATGTAGAAGGATTGCGAGGCGGGTGCGATCCCAGGAGTGATGGGGCGATCGCCTGCCTCTAGCCTAAAGATGCATCAGCTGGCCAAAACCTACAGCAGCATCGCTGCCCGCTCGGCCAGGCTCGATCGCTCCCCTTTGCAGAGGGTAATGTGCCCGGCCAGGGCTTCGTCCTTAAATCGTTCTACCACGTAGGTGAGGCCATTACTACAGGCATCGACGTAGGGATTATCGATCTGATCAGGGTCACCGGTCAAAATAATTTTGGTGCCCTCCCCGGCTCGGGTGAGAATGGTCTTCACCTCGTGGGGGGTGAGGTTTTGGGCCTCGTCGACAACGAGCAGCTGTTTGGGAATCGATCGCCCCCGAATGTAGGTAAGAGGCTCAATCTGCAATAACCCCTGGTCGATCATTTCTTCGTGGCCGCGCCGCCAGTGTTCAGGGCGACCGCGCATGTCTTGGGTACCAAAGATCAGATCAAAGTTGTCGTAGAGGGGCTGCATCCAGGGGGTGAGCTTTTCGCGCATGTCGCCGGGCAGGTAGCCAATGTCGCGGCCCATGGGCACGATGGGGCGAGCAATCAGCAGGCGGGAGTAGAGACGCTCGTCGGCCACCTTTTGCACCCCGGCGGCGATCGCGAGCAGCGTCTTCCCCGTCCCCGCCTTGCCCACCAGTGTCACCAGCGAAATCGAATCTTGCAGCAGCAGCTCAAAGGCAAAACGCTGCTCGCGGTTGCGGGGCTGCACCCGCGATACCCCGGCGTGGGGCAGTTTGCTGAGGGGCACCAGCTTGCCACTGCTGCCCTGCACCAGGGCCAGAGCCGTGTGGGCCGGGTTGATCTCATCGACCAGGGTAATTGCCTGGTTGGGGTGCAGGGGCACATCCAGCTTCAGGTGGCCGTCACCAAACAATTGACTCATGGCCTCGGCGGAGGTCATGACCTCGAGGGTACCGGTGTAGAGGTCGTCGTAATCAATCTTGTCGGTTTCGTAGTCTTCGGCCACCAGCCCCAGGGCATCGGCCTTGATGCGCAGGTTAGTATCTTTGCTGACCAGCACCACGGGCATGTCGTGGTGGTGCTTGTACTCCATGGCCACGGCGAGAATGGCGTTGTCACCCTGGTCACCCTCCAGCTCCGCCGGGAGCTGGCGCAGGGTATCGCGGTGGCAGAGGGCCACCTTGAGGGTGCCGCCCTGCTCCAGGGGAATACCCGCCACCAGCGACCCCTGCTGCCGCAACTCATCTAGGGTGCGCGATACATAGCGAGCGTTACGGCCCGTGTCAGCGGTACCTTTTTTGAAGCGATCGAGCTCTTCAATAATGGTGATGGGCAATACCACATCGTTGTCCTCAAACCTGAACATTGCCAGCGGGTCGTGCAGCAATACGTTGGTGTCGAGAACGAAGACTTTTTTCATTAGGGATAGGCATTAACGAAGTAAAACCCCCTATGCCACAAAAGCCCGTAGCCTTCAAGGGGCAGAGCGAGCAGCTCAGCCAGGGGTTTTGTCACTGTAACGGATTTTAGGGCGCGCTATGACAATCCGGATGATTTTAGGTTTGGGGAGAGATTTTTAACGAGTCTTTATGGAAGCCGAGATCTGCCATAAAACCTATAAACTTTTGGAACATCCCCGTGTCATCACTTATCAAAGCCAAGATATGTCAATTAGTATCAAGTGGAAACACGGAATTAGCGCATCTATAGTCTAACAATTGTCCTGCAGTAGCTTTCCCTGACCTCACGAAGGCTTGATAGACCTTACGTGAGCAGAATTGCTAAGCCAAGGTGGGAATCACCGTAAAGCGGGAAATCACTTCAAGGGTAAAAGCCAAGAGATGGATTCTGACTCCTGGCTGCTGACTCCCTGCTCAGTCAGTTTTTTCTGACTGTAGCCAATACCCGCCGCGATGGAGTGGAGTTCTCTGAAATGCGTCACTACAGGGGTGCAACCTACTACAGCCATTATCCACCCTGTCAAAATTCATGGAGCCGCTAAGACATGACCCACCATTCCACCCTGAAGAGGCTTAACCTCGCTGTCGCGATGACCCTGGCTCTCGGATTGGGAATGACCCGAGCTCTGCCCGTACAAGCAGCCTCCCTCACCAATTCTTCCAACCAGCCCCTGATCACAGAAAATCAAGCACTCAAGCTTGAGAAGATGACCTTTAACCCCAATGGGGCTACAGATAACCCGATCAACACTGCTTATCTAGGACAAGGAGATTCGACCCTAGCACCTAGCGATATCCTAGCCAGCGGCGCAGGGGAAGAGGGCGAAGAGTCTGCTTCCACGCTAGAAGGCATCGTATTTATAAGCGCTTTAGCTGCAATCTTGATCGCTCTACTGGGCAATGGTGGCCAAGGCTCTGACGCTAAAGCTGCTCCCCCAACAACCGATGACCTGGTTCCGGTACCCACCCCAGCGCTGCTGCCTGGGCTATTGGGTCTAGGTCTCAAGCTCCTGCGGCAGAAAAAAGCTGATTCTGAGCGCTCTTTAGACGCTGAGGTGGCCTAAGCGGATGGTAGGGTGGGCACTGCCCACCATTGGGGAACAGGTTTTCGAGCGATCGCCTCAGCTTCAGATCCCGAGCATCTACCAACGCTAGCAGAACCGAATGGCACCGGAGCGGGAGCATTGACGACACAGCCAAGGCAGGAGCGTGATGGGAAATTGCGCTGCTGTCTTTGCCGCAATGATCTATTCTAGACGGGTATCTAGCCCATAAAGTATAGACTCAGAAGCCATGCGGTTGTCCCAAATGCTGTTTGTCACCCTGCGGGAAGATCCGGCAGAGGCCGAAATTCCCAGTCACAAACTGCTGCTGCGGGCGGGGTACATACGCCGCATTGCCAGCGGAGTCTACGCCTACCTGCCTCTGCTGTGGAGGGTGCTCAACAAAATTTCTGACATCGTGCGCGATGAAATGAACGCCACGGGTGCCCAGGAGTGCCTGCTGCCCCAGCTCCAGCCCGCTGAGCTGTGGCGCGAGTCGGGCCGGTGGGACACCTACACCAAGGCTGAGGGCATCATGTTTTCCCTGGTCGATCGCCGCCAGCAGGAGGTCAGCCTCGGCCCCACCCACGAAGAGGTGATCACCGCCGTCGCCCGCGACATGATTCGCTCCTACCGACAGCTGCCGCTGCACCTTTACCAAATTCAGACTAAGTTTCGCGATGAGATTCGGCCTCGTTTTGGGCTCATGCGCGGGCGCGAGTTCATTATGAAAGATGGCTACTCGTTCCACACCGACGACGCCAGCCTCAAAGAGACCTACCAGGAGATGTACACCGCCTACAGCAGTATTCTGCGCCGCTGTGGCCTGGAGTTTCGAGCGGTGGATGCCGACTCGGGGGCGATCGGAGGGTCGGGATCCACCGAGTTTATGGTGCTGGCCGACGCCGGTGAAGACGAGGTGCTCTACACCGAAGACGGCCATTACGCCGCCAACGTCGAAAAGGCCGTATCACTCCCGGTGGATGCAGTGCCCTCGACCTTTACAAAGTTTGAGAAACTGGACACGCCCAACACCCCTACGATTGACTCGCTGGCCAAGTTTCTCCAGTGTTCGCCCACCCAGATTGTTAAGAACGTGCTTTACCAGGCAGTGTTTGACAGTGGCAAGGCCGTGCTGGTGTTAGTGAGCTTGCGCGGCGACCAGGATGTCAACGAGGTGAAGCTCACCAACGAACTCACCAAGCTGGCGGCCAATTACGGCGGCACCACGGTGCTGACCCTGGCCGTGCCCGACGCCGAGGCCCAAGCCCAGTGGGCCACTCAGGCGCTGCCCCTGGGCTACATGGCCCCCGATCTGGGCGATGACTATATCCAGAGTAGCCAGGCGGTTGAGCCCAAGTTTTTGCGGATAGTCGATCGCACCGCCGTAGACTTGAAAAACTTTGTCACCGGCTCTAACGAGACGGGCTGCCACGTGGTAGGCAGCAACTGGGGCCAAAACTTCCCCCTGCCGCCGATCGCGGTGGATGTCCGGAAGGCGGCGGCGGGCGATCGCGCCCTGCACAACCCCAGCCAAACCCTCAAAACTGCCAGGGGTATTGAGATTGGCCA
>JAIXUR010000560.1 GCA_027483425.1 Cyanobacteriota bacterium
AATCATAGTTGACAAATCAGTGAAAGTCTGCTCTTCCAGTATTCACGGGCTTTCTGATTTTTCTCTTAGTGATACTGCTAGTTCCTTAACTCTCTGCTTGCATCTGTACGTTATTTCTCATTCAAATGAACGGATGCAAGTACAATCAGTGGCATGATTGCGGGATATGCCAGGGTTAGCAGCAAGGAACAAGCCGATAATTCTCATGCGCTGGAGCAACAGATCGAGCGGTTAAAGGCGTTTGGGGTGGAACAGGTCTATGTCGATGTGGAGTCGGGCCGGAAGGATAACCGGGCTGATTTCCTGCGGCTCCTGGGCGATTTGTCGCTCATCAGCCAGGTCGTTGTGACGCGCCTAGATCGGCTCTCGCGATCGCTGCCAACACTCCGCAAGGCAATTGATCAGTTCAGCCGTTCCGGGGTTACGCTCGTCGCGCTGGATGACAATTTGGACACAAACACGGCATCGGGCAAGTTCCACATCAACATCCTGGGGGCGCTGGCAGAGATGGAAGTAGACCGACTCAGCGAACGGGTTAAGCATGGCCACCAGCATCACCGCGATCGGAATGCGGCTTGGTTCCCGATTTTTGGCTATCGCAAGGTGGGCGATCGCCTGGAGTTGGATGATGCTCCCTTCCTGTGTCTGCTCACTGGCGAGACATTGAGTAAGGCCGCGATCGCCCGTGAGCTAATCGCCATCTTCCAAGAGAAGCGTTCCCTGAGAAAAACCCTACAAGCCTTCAATGAACGTTACGGGATTCAGCGGTACAACACGCCAGGACGCAAGGGAAGAGGCGGGCTAGGGTTTGGGGTGCCGGGTTTGGTGGCATGGCTGAATAACCCAATTTTGCGGGGGCACATTGCCTACAATCGCTATCGCAACCAGCACAACGATCACGCCTGGGACATTCGTTATAACACCCATCCTGACCATCGCCTGCTGTCGGATGAGGAGTATAACCAGATTGCTGATTTACTCCAGTGGAACTCAGAGCATGGGGCTAGTTTTCGGGCTAAAACTATTCATCCTGTGTCGGGCTTAGTGCGATGTGGTGAGTGTGGTTCGGGGTGTGGTTGTCAAACATCGAAATGGCGGCAGGGTGTTACCTATTGGTATCAGTGCTTGAATTATCGTGAGCGGGGGTGTCGCCAGAAACAAATGCTGCGAGAAAGTGACATCGAGGCCGCTGTCATTGATGCGTTGCTCGAACGAAGTGAAGCGATCGCTAACCTCGCCGCCGTCGCCGATGCGCCATCAGAGCCGCCAGAGTTACAGGCCCTCCGGGCAGAGTTGCGCTATTACCAGGCTGCCCCCGGTCATCGAGCCGCCGCGATCGTGGCAGAGTTGCAAGCGCAGATCACAGCCCTGACCCAGCACGGGGTTCAGACCACGAAAGACCAGGAGCAAAACCGCGATCTGCTGCTGGCTTGCTTTTCTGACCGTCGCACCTGGGCACGCATCATGACATTGGCAGAGCGGCGGGATGTGTATCGGGCTTTGGTGGAACGGGTCACGATTCGGGATGGTCGGGTGGTGGGGGTGAGTCTGAAGGTGTAACCCATTCTTCAAGCTGGGCTTTGGCATTGAGCATTTCAATCTCTTTTGCCTTGAGTTCTTCCTTCAACAAAGCCGCCCTGAGAATCCCATTGATGCGTTTGATGGCGTGTCTCTCGCCGATGTCGAACCCAACTGAGTAGCCAATCAGGAGGGCAATTGCGGTCAGGGCAACAGTGACTAACATCATCCTGGTTCCTGATTCAAAGCCTGCCACAGGTCAGAGGCTGGTCGGTGATAGTGGCACCATTCCCGCCCTAATTCAACTGGCTCCCCGCAGGCTTGGCAGTGGGAAACGGGTTCATCGGGGATGGTTCCAGTTCCCTCGCAGACATAGCAGGGTAAATCATTCCAACTTCCCGGCAGGCCAGAATCAGGATCACCTTCGTAGCCATCAACGCCAGTGCCGTTGCAGTTTGGACAAGGTTGCATTTTCATCTCGGTTGCTCCTAAAACGGGGGTTCTCCAGCTTTGCCAGTCCAATCACGCGCCACTGGCGAACGTAAAACGATGGTTAGGTAGGGGTAAAACTCGTCATGCTGCCCTGCAAAGTAGACAGGGTTTTGCAATCGATAAAGCCAGTTTCCAAGTCTCATATCTTTGGTTCCTTTGTATGGTGAGGTTTTGCGGTGTGGCGTTTGCTGTTCCCGATCGCCTTCAGAATGTCGGTGTACGGGCGTTTTTCACGCACCATTCTTGTAATGTCCTGGCACTGGTGGCACTGCAAATAGATCCGTTGCTTCCGGTTGTGTTGCCTGCTGCCTTCTCCTGTGAGCTCCCACTCTGAGGCGTAGTAACAGTAGTACAAGCTAACGGCTGGTTTACGTCTTGATTTATTCCCCCATCGCTCCTCAATCCATCCCACTTGTTCCCGGCGCTGGGGTTTCTGTTCTGGGGTAAACTTTTTCTCTCGCAAATATGTTGTCGCGGTAGAACCGTTTTGCGAATCAGATGTACTACTTAGCCGTTGATTTTCCAGCCAGTACGCCTCAATTTCTGGCACGAGCGTAAGCTGTAATCCCTTCAGGGCAGTGCTAAGGGCTTCCATCGCTGATCCCTCCCTGAGTCAGTGAGAAGCCCCAATCAGGCCGCAACTGCAACTGTTCCTCTAGCTGGTCGTGCCATCCTTCGGACCAAAGTTGCTGCAATTTGGCCAGCGCAAAGCCGCGATCGCCCTGCTGCAAGGCCATATCGACCGCTAGGGAAGTTTGAATCAGATCCGGGGGCTGGGGGTGTGGTTCCGATTGTCCCTGTAACCTTGCCTCAAACTTTGCCTGATTTGCGGTGAAATTGCGCCTTAAAGCGGCGACGAGGAACCCGCCGGGGTTTCGTACTGTTCCCTGTTGTCGTTGTTCCTGGAGGCTGCTAAGGGCGTTTCTGAGGATGCGGGTGCTAGTGGCGGAGTCTTCGGCGAGTAAAAGTGAGGCTAAAGCCTCCCGAATTGTTTGGTTTGGTCGAATTTCTGCCTGTTCGATTTGGGCGCAAAGTCTTTCGACTTCAACCGTTAGGGGGTCTACTTCGCCTGTACCAAGTTCCTTCCTGTTAAGGGCTGCTTGAACAGGGTGGGGGGTGGGTTCCTCTGTTTGTTGTTCTTTTAAATATTTATTAGATCTGTTTGGTACATTCTCACGATTGAGAAAAGCCCCGTCCTGTATGGGTTTGAGTTCATTTCCGTTTTCTCTCGATTGATAGTCAGATTCTCTCGATTGATAGTCAGATTCTCTCGATTGATAGTCAGATTCTCTCGATTGATAG
>JAIXUR010000502.1 GCA_027483425.1 Cyanobacteriota bacterium
CGCCACTCGGCGGCGGTCAAGTAGGCCACGCCGCCGGTCACCACCACCATCAGCACCAGGGCTAGGATGGCCAAAATACTAAAGGCTTGGGTCTGTAAAGTTGCTTCCATAGCTACGCAGGCACCGGTTTAGAAGCCGTTGCGACCCCAGATCACCATGGACAGAGAGAAGGTAAAGACCACCAGCAGCGAAACCCAGCCAAACGACAAAATATCCATAGGTGCCTTCTGCAGCTCAAAACAACACAGTTATTTTTATCATAATGCCACGGCGTTACTACGCGGCGCGGAGTCGTCGAGTTTTCTCGCCCCAAGGAATATCCCCCGAAAAATTCCCCCAGAATATCCCCTTCTACAACCCCATCAAACAGCACAGCTTATACACCGCCCTGGCCCCCACATTGCCATCCCACTCGCCGTCGCCCACCTCCGACAGGTCAAAGCCGATGATCTGCCGACCGCTGCGCACCACCTGGCGCAGCAGGCAAAATACCTCCTCCAGCTCCAAACCGCCGGGCACGGGGGTGCCGGTATTGGGGCACAGCTTGGGGTCGAGGCCATCGGCGTCGAAGCTGACGTAGACTTTCTCAGGCAGCTCCGCCACGATCGCCTCACACTGCTGCAGCCAGGGCAGGCCCCGGTAGGTATTTTCCTTCACCACCGCATCGTAGTGGGTGACGATGCGCCCCTGGGAGTGCTTGATCAGCGAGACCTCGTCGTGGCACAGGTCGCGAATACCCACCTGCACCAGCTTGCTGATCTGGGGCAGCCCCAGCAGGTTGTACATAATCGACGCGTGGGAGTAGCGAAAGCCCTGGTAGGCGTGGCGCAGGTCGGCATGGGCGTCAATGTGCAGCACGCCAAAGTCGGGGTGGCGCTCGGCCAGGGCCTGGAGATAGCCCAGGGGCACACTGTGGTCGCCGCCGATCACCCCCACCCGCTTGCCCTGGTCGAGGGCACTACTGGCCTGGGCGTAGAGCCAGCCGATCATTTGCTCGCAAGCATGGTTGACGTAGTTGAGATCCTCCTGGAGCAGGGGCTGAGCCGCAATGGTGACCCCCTCCTCCGTGGCCTGAATGATGCGATTGGCCGCCTCGCGCACCTGGTGGTTGAGGGCCAGCAAATGGGTGGGAATCGGCGGCATGAAGATGCCCTGCCGCCAGCCCTCGGGATTGTCGCGATCGTACAGATCGAGCTGGGGCGAGGCCTCTAGCACCCGGCTCGGCCCCTGGGCCGTACCCTGGTGGTAGGACACCGTCACCTCCCAGGGCACGCCAAAGACAATAATGCCCGCCGTGGCATAGTCGCAGGGCAGCCCGTAGAGGTTGCCGTTGTCGAGTCCTACACCGCTGGGGTCAAAGGTTTGGAGATTGACGGTTGAGGAAGTCATAGGGCGCGATCGCTGCAGGTAGACGGCTAAAAGCAGAATACCCAATGATGAGGAGATTTCGGAGAAAGAAGATACCCCGGTAGGGGCGCAGAGCCCTGCGCCCTGGCCAGGAATCAAAATTCTTCGATATTTTTGTGGCCAGAATGGTCCCTAGGGCTGGGCAGTGGTGAGGGTACTAATCGTCATCGTTTCCACATAGCCCCGATCAAAGCCCTCCTGGGTAATGCGGTCAACGCTCAAGACCCCATTGGTCGCGGTAATAGCGCCGGTTAGACCCGCAGCGGTGTCCGAGTTGTTGCAGAAATAATCCAGGGGCTTATCCTGAATCGCCCGGCTCAGACCATCGGCCGCTGCGCTGGTGCAGGTGGTGCCGTCGGTCAGCATCACCGAGGCAATGGCCAGGGTTTGGGGGGTACTGCCGGTGATGGTGGTGCCATTGATGGTGGCGGTTTCGAGGGTAATGGAGGTGCCATTGGCAATGGTTGTATCGCCAATCAGCCCCAGGGTGTCGCCACAGGTATAGTTGAGCCGTTTGCCCTCAAAGGCCAGGGTCGCGCCCGGCCCGGCCCAATAGCATTCAGTGCCATCGGGCAACACAATCGTGGCTTGTACGGCGGGGGCCGAGTCATCGGCCAGGGAGACTTGAGGTAGGGCGCAAGTCGCGATCGCGCCCACCCAAAGACTAGACAACAGAACCTTAATCCAGGGTGAATTCATAACTAAACCAATCTCAATCAATTTCTAGGCTAATGGGTTGATCCTGGGTTCAGGAGGGGATGAAACAATACGTTATGGCTACCGCTGTTGGGCAAGATTTGTCGGGTTGATTCTGAAACTCGTCTTGCCGCTTCGGCAATCACCAGTATCCTTCTAATCACTGAGTCTTGGAGCTGAACATTCTTTACGAACTCAGGTTTAGAGCATTGATTCATGTATGTCACAATCAGCTCTGCGGATTGCAGCATATCAAGCAGAAACTGAAGATCCCGTTGCATAGATCACCTGAGCGGAGGAGATGATTTCGTGGCGGCGTAGATAGTTACGGCTGGTTTCAATGCCCTGGCGGGTGATGAGGTCAACCTTTCTGCCCAAAAGAATTGTTAGCTCTGCTTCCATTTGATCAAGGGTATGGAAGGTAGGGTGTGCATCTGGGTGGAATTGCACCATGACATCAATATCGCTGTCGGGGCGAAAGTCATCACGCAGAACGGACCCGAATAGGGAAAACTCAGTGACTTGCCAGCGATCGCAAAACCCAGTAATTGTTTCTACCGATAGTTCGATCTGAGCAATAGCCACGCCAGCTTTACCTCAAAATATTGACTGTCCCAGCCCCATAGGGCAGAAGCTTAGGCGAGCTTGTCGCCTAAGCTCCTAACATCTCTTTTTAGCCCTTCAGCATTGTCTGCACAAAGGTGGGCAATGCAAAGGCGGCCTGGTGGATACCCACATTGTAGTATTGCAGGTCGTGGGCGATCGCAAAGGATTCCGATCGCGCCGCATCCATGCCCTGAATCGGGTGTGCTGCCCCCTTGGTGGCGTAGTTAAAGCTCCACATCCCGGTCGGGTAGGTGGGGATAAACGCCAGATAGCAGAACACCTGGTCAGCGCCAAAAATGCCCTTCAAACACTGGTGAATATCCACAAAGGCCGGTTGGTTGAACCGGGGCGACTCACTCTGGGCGGCAATGGCCCCGCCGGGCTTGAGGCAGCGGTACACCTGCTCGTAAAAGGCCGTGCTAAACAACCCTTCCGACGGCCCCACCGGGTCTGAGGAGTCGATCACAATCAGGTCGTAGCTGGCATCGGGGGCATTGGCGACAAAGGCAATGCCGTCTTCGATGCGCAGGTCGAGTTTGGGGTCCTCTAGGGCCCCGGAAAGGGAGGGCAAGACCTCCTTAGAGGCCCGCACCACCGCTTCGTCAATCTCGACCATGGTCACCCGCTCCACCTGGGGATGGCGCAAAATTTCGCGCACGCTGCCGCCGTCGCCGCCGCCGATCACCAGCACGACTTTAAACGTCGGGTTCAGCAGCATGGGCACATGGATGATCATCTCGTGGTAGGCGTTCTCATCCTTTTCGCTGCACATCACCATGCTGTCGATGGTGAGCATTTTGCCGTAGGCAAAGGTGTCGAAAATTTCGACCGTTTGGTAGGGCGACTTTTCACGAAACAGGCGATCGCCCCGATGGCGAATCGACAGGGCGATGTCGTCGTTTTTGTCGGTAAACCAGACACTGCGGCTCTGCTTGGGGGTGACCAGCTTGTTAGTAGCCTCATCGCGCAGGTCGCCCAGATCCACATCGATGCGCTCCAGCAGTTCAAGTTGGCCTCGGTTCATCTCCAGGGCCGAGCCGTAGTCGGCCTTAAAAGCCCCCTTGAGCTTGTCAAAGGAAATCCATGGGTTGACGGTGTCGCCGCAGGTAAACAGATCCACCGCGGCGTAGCGGTACTCGGGCCAGGTGTGAATGGCCAGGTGGCTTTCTTGAATCACCACCACCCCAGACACCCCAAAGGGTGAAAAGTGATGAAACACCGAGCTAATCACCGTGGCCCCGGCATCGGTGGCGGCCCCCACCATGCTGCTTTCAATCAATGGCACATCGTTGAGAATGTCAGCCGAGCAGCCAAAGAACTCCACCAAAATATGTCGTCCGAGCGAATTCATGCGCCGATCCCCCTTAGAGTGGCTCAAACCAAAGACCCATCACTGTATCACCGTTCTAGATTTTATTTCCCAGGGGGCTTTCAAAGGGTGACTTGGGGGGGGTGATCGGGGGGTAATTGCCACCCATCCAGTAGAAATGTAGGGCAGATCACAATGCTCCTTTCGGGTGTCAGGTGCCCATCGTCCCGACGCTCCAGCGTCGAGACGCAGCCCCCGGCGCTCCAGCGCCCAGTCCCAGACGGCGCTGGAGCGCCAGGGGGGCATTCCCACGCGGAGCGTGGGAACGATGAAGGTGTCTTATCCCTTACCCTTGGCTCTGCAACTCGTCCAGGGTCGCCAACACCTCCTGGCTGTGAATCACCGGCTGTACGCCCAAAAATCGGGCCTGCATGGTGCCATCGGGGCCAACAATGTAGGTA
>JAIXUR010000204.1 GCA_027483425.1 Cyanobacteriota bacterium
CGTTACACACATCCGAGATTTTCTGCTGGAGTTGGGCCTCGGCTTTGCCTTCCTCGGTAGCCAGTACCCAATCGAAGTTGATAACAAGGAGTATCGCCTCGACCTGCTCTTTTACCACATTCACCTGCGCTGCTTTGTGGTGATCGAATTGAAAGTTGGCGAGTTCATCCCCGAGTATGCTGGCAAGCTCAACTTCTACGTGGCGGCGGTCAACAACTTGCTGGCCCAGCCCAGCGACAATCCCACCATCGGCATTATCCTGTGTAAGACAAAGAGTAAGACCACGGTGGAGTATGCTCTCCAGGGGTATACCCAACCAATAGGGGTCTCGACCTATCAGCTTCAGTCACAGCTGCCGCCTGAGTTAATTGAGAAGCTGCCGACCGTGGAGCAGTTGGAGATGGAATTAGAAAGCGCGGTTGAGGAATCCGAAGATGGCTAAAGGCGATAGGCTTGATCTAGCGATGAAAAGTCAAAATCATGGGCGTTAATCATCGTTTCGCCTACCCCTATTCATTGACCGCAGCGGTCGGCTCGGCAGGCTTGCCCAAATTGCCAGCGGCGGCTCCAGACTGTTGATCGAGGCGCAGGGCCTGGGCGAGGGCCGATCGCGCCTGGGCCTTTTGCACCAGGGGGTCGAGCTGATCCATCGGCAGCCCGCTGAGCAGGCTCAGATCTTGACGACTCAACCCCTTTAGCAGCATCTCGACACACCAGGTGGTGCGGGCCTGCTCTACGGTCATGGGCATTCCCGTGGGTGAGGCGATCGCGGCGGTGACCTCGGCCCACAGCTGGCGTACCCTAAAGGGGGTAATGGGTTGGTCATCGGGCCCCAAAAACAGGGCGGGTGAGGTATCACTGCGGCTCTTGAGCCAGCGGGTGAGGGGGTTTTTGGCGTAGGTGCCGTAGCGCTGCCCCATAATCCATTGATTTAGGGGCACCTGGCGGTGCTGGGGGCCCACGAGCAAAATGTGCTGGCTATTGTCGTAGATGGCACTGGCACGGGTTAACAGGGGCACCGCGGCGGCGGCGACCCCGGCCCCCAGCAGCACATAGACCAGGGCGTAGGTCTGGGTGCCTGCCTTGCGAGCCGCCTGCAAAATGTGGTGCACCACCGGCGCGGGTAAGTCGATCCAGGGATCGGGGGTGACCGCCTGACCAGACTGCTCGAGGGAGACTTCGGTGTCCGCCGCCTGGGGCCCCAGGCTGAGTAGCCAACTCACCACGCTATCGATGAAGGCCGTCCGGCTCGGCCAGGGGCTGTGGTGCTCCACCATACCCTCAGCCGTGACACTCGCGGTCGTGCTGTCGATGGCGGCGTAGCCCAGCAGCAGGGCCATCACCAACCCCGCCACCTCCTCAGGGGGAAGCCTAAGGGGCTCGCCCTGGGGCAGCAGCGCCTCCAGGTACTCCGCCATGAAGTCGCGAATGGTCTGGAGCCCTCGCCCCATGGCCTGGCTATTGTCGGCGGAAAATTGCCCCGCCTCACCAATCACCGATCGCACCAATTCCGAGAGTTGATCGAGGGTTCCTAAACACTGGGTCAGAAAATCGCCCAGGGCTTGGCCGGTGGGAATCTGGCCCTGGGCCACCAACCTAAAGCTGCCTGGACTCGTGAGGACTTCGGCCTCGGTCATGACGGCAGCAAGCAAGCCATGCTTGCTGCCAAACTGGCGAAACAGCGTGACTTCGTTGACCTCGGCCAGATCGGCCACCTGGCGCGTGGTGGTAGCTCCCACGCCCTGGCTAGAAAAAAGCTGGAAGGCGGCGTCTACAAGGCGCTGCCGGGCCGATTTACGCTGGACTGCCATGGCAAAAAGAAAGCAACACTTGCATTTTACCCGACAAGTTTGCTAAGGTTGATTTGCAAGCAACACTTGCACAAGACTCCGGTCACTCCCCTGGGGGTTGAAAAGGAGTCGGGCAAGGGCTTCCAGCGTTGCCTAGGTCGGCGGTTTCAACTCTACAGAGAAAAAAGGATTTGCTATGACATTATCAATTGATCCGGACATTAAGCCGACTCCACTGACGCAGGCCCCGATTAAGCAGGCCCCACAAAAACCTGGGATGGCAGACCTGGATTGGACGTTGGTGGGCTTTTTGGCCGCCATTCACGGCGTCGCCCTGCTGGCCCCCTGGTTCTTTTCGTGGTCGGCCCTGGGAGTAATGGTGGCCCTGCACTGGCTCTTTGGCAGCATTGGCATCTGCCTGGGGTATCACCGATTGCTCACCCACCGCAGTTTTCAGGTGCCCCGGTGGCTAGGGTACGTGTTGGCCACCATTGGGGCGATGGCGCTCCAGGGTGGGCCGATCTTTTGGGTGGCGGGCCATCGCCAGCACCACCTCTATACCGAAGATCCCGAAAAAGACCCCTACGCGGCCAGTCGCGGGTTTTGGTGGAGCCACATGCTGTGGATGGTGTATCGCAACCCGGCGATCTTTAATGGGCAGATCTATCGTCGCTATGCCCCCGATATTGCCCGCGACCCCTACTATCGTTGGCTCGATCGCTATTTTCTGTTTCTGCAAGTGCCCATTGCGATCGCCCTCTTTGCCCTCGGCGGCTGGTCCTTTGTGATCTACGGCAGCTTCCTCAGGATTGTGGTGCTCTGGCACTCGACCTGGCTGATCAACTCGGCGACCCACATGTGGGGCAAGCGTCGCTTTCATCTTGAGGATGGCTCGCGCAACCTCTGGTGGACCGCGCTGCTCACCTACGGCGAAGGCTGGCACAATAACCACCATGCCTTCCCTAACGTTGCTCCGGCAGGCTGGCGCTGGTGGGAGATTGACGTCACCTGGTGGGCAATTCTTGTCCTAGAAAAGCTGGGTTTGGCCAGCCGAGTGGTGCGCCCTCCCGCTGAGGCGATCGCTCAACTACAGCGCTAAGTACCTGAACTCCTTCCCTGGGGGATGTCGTCGCTTTGCGTCACGCCCCCAGGGAACGATGCTAGGGGCTATCGACGGATGGGGGAGACGGAAATGTTTCGGGGGGGTGAAAGCGGGGATGGAGGCGATCGCGCACCCATTCTCCCCGCCCCAGGTGCTGCTCCACAATGCTCGCTACATCCTCGGCGGTAAGGCGGCAGTACCAGGTGTGTCCAGGCATCACCTTCACCGTCGGGCCAGAACTACATTGCCCCATGCAGTCGCTCTCGACCACCACAATATGCGGGCTCTGGTACTGGCGAAACGCCTCCAGCACCGCCACCGCACCGCCGCGCTGGCACGAGCGATGCTGGCAGACCTGCACCACCCAGCGCTGAGGCCTAACCGAGGAAGACGGCGATGTTGACATGCGGCCACAATCAGAAGGGAACGTGATCTCAGCCTGCCACAGATGGCCCAGACCGGGAGATAGGGGCACAGCGAGGCTGGCTATGGCATCGAGCTTGGCAACCGTGGGGCTCTAGGGGTCGGTCTGGGGCGATCGCTCCCAGGCGGCCAGCCGTTCATCGACCCAGAGGGCATCGATGGCCCCACGCAGTCGCTGCTGTTGCTGCTGGAGGCGTTGGTCACAGAGGGCTGGCTGCAATCGCGCCACGAGGCCATCGGCCTCGTCAATGAGCCAATCGAGCAGAGGCTCGGCGGCGGCCCGCTGCAAAATTTCGCCCATGCGCTCGGCATCGGCCTGGTTGAGGGTGGGGCGCAGGGCCAGCTGGCAATATTCATATACCGTCGGGCGGTAGGCGAGGGCGCTACCGATCCAGTGATCGCAGTTTGCCATGGGGGGCTCCTAGGGCCATCGGCTGGGGGACGCATTGACCCAGCGGACTCAATTGACGGTTGTCGAGTCAGGATTGGTTCCTGGCCTTCCAGGCTTTAAGTGTATCCGGCTGGATCGCCGTGACATCAGGATGGGTGATGGTTGAGACCAATGCTCACACCCGCTTAAAGGAATGACGAAGCTCACCCCCTAGGCGGCCACCAGGGCCTGCACCAGGCTGTGGAACAGCGGCAGGCCATCAACCCCGCCCAGCACGGCATCGGCGGCCCGTTCGGGGTGGGGCATGAGGCCCAGCACATTGCCCTGGGGGTTGCAAATGCCCGCAATGTTGCCCAGGGACCCGTTGGGGTTGTGGGCGGCGTCAACGCCACCCTCGGGGCTGCTATAGCGAAAGACAATTTGTCGGTTGGCCTCGAGTTCGGCCAGGGTGGCTGGGTCGGCGTAGTAGCAGCCCTCGCCGTGGGCAATGGGCAGGGTAATCACCTGGCCAGGGGTGTAGCCCTGGGTCCACCGCAGGTCGGTGCGCTCGACGGTGAGGGGCACGCGATCGCAGATAAACCGCATATCCCGATTGCGCACCAGCGCCCCTGGCAGCAGCCCCATCTCCGTCAAGATCTGAAAGCCGTTGCAAATGCCCAGCACCAGTTTGCCCTGGTTGGCGTGGGCTAGCGTGGCCTGCATGGCGGGCGAAAACCGCGCGATCGCCCCACACCGCAGGTAATCGCCGTAGCTAAAGCCCCCCGGCACCACCACCACATCCAAATCGCCCAGGTCACTGTCTTCGTGCCACACCATGCGGGTGGGTTGCCCTAAAATATCGCGGGTCACGTAGGCCACATCGCGATCGCAGTTAGCCCCAGGGAAGACGATAATGCCAAATTTCATAGGAGAGTGGGTGGGTAGGAAAGTGGGTGGGTGGGTGAGTGAGGGGAGCCAGTAGCGTGGGTCAATCTACGGCCAATACTATCTACAAACCGATCAATCCACGGCATGACCCACGACAGGTATTGGCTGCAAATCGGCCAATCCAATGCGCAACCGACGACGGCCAGACCCGCCACCAACCCAAGCCATTCAAACCCCCGCCAGAGCCTGCAGTTCAACCCGGTACCGCTCAATCACCGGGTTGGCCAAGAGCTGATCGCACATGCGATCGAGCTGCTGACTGGCGGCCACTTCGGTCTCGGCCTCTAGGGTGAGCTCAATGTACTTGCCAATGCGAATCGGCCCCACGTTGGTATAGCCCATGTGGGCCAACCCAGACTGCACCGCCGTCCCCGCCGGATCGAGTACC
>JAIXUR010000470.1 GCA_027483425.1 Cyanobacteriota bacterium
CCGCCATTGTCCATAACGAAACTTGACCGGTGTCACCAGCCGTCGCAGTGGCGACATAGCGACCATCTGGGCTAATCGCTAGTCTAGTCGCAAAGGCTGGGTGGTTAGAACTGGAGAGGGGGAGCTGAAACTCACTCAGTTTTTGCCCACTTCGGCCCCAGAACTGGACTTGGTGGTTGGCACCCATGACAGCAATGCTTTCCCCATTGGGTAAGAAGGCCAAACTATTGGTGGATGTAGTGTTGATGGAGCAGCCAATTATCCTAGACGAGGCCCACTGCCAGATCTTCACAATGCCGTCCGCCCCGGCTGTTAGTAGGGTTTGAGCGGTTGGATCGGCGGCTAAGCCCAGCATAGGGCCATTGTGGCCGGTTAACGTGAGCCGATGTTGACCGTTGATGTACCAAACTCGGGCGGTTTGGTCACTCGATGCCGAGACCAATACCTGCTGCTCCTGGCTAAGCAGGAGGCCCCTAATTTCATCGCCATGGCCGACAAAATCGCGCAGATAAGTACCATCCTCCCTCCAGAGCTTGATTAGACCGGTAGTGTCGCCTGTAGCAAGTAATTGTCGAGTCGAATCAAAGCAGAGGGTGTTGATAGATTGTTTATGGCCTGATAAGACCTGCTGCAGAACGCCCTCTAAATCCCAACGCTGAATGCGGCCATCACCTCCGCCTGCGGTAATGCTGCTG
Source organism: Cyanobacteriota bacterium (assembly GCA_027483425.1). Lineage (GTDB taxonomy): Bacteria > Cyanobacteriota > Cyanobacteriia > Phormidesmidales > Phormidesmidaceae > Nodosilinea. Next base: position 696 of record JAIXUR010000470.1, read on the forward strand.
CCATCGGGGCTCCAGGCCAGACATTCTAGTCGTGTTCCAGCATTAGCCAGCTCCTTGACAAATTGTCCAGTGCGATCCCATAGCAAAACGCTTTGGTCGCGCCCGACGGAGGCAATCCAGTCACCTTGGGGATGAAACTGGGCCTGGTTAACGCGATCGCGATGCCCCTCTAAAACCCCCAGCAACTCGCCTGCTGCTGACCACAGCCGAAGGGTGCCATCCCAACTGGCCGAAACCAAGCGATCGCCATTGGGGCTAAAGGCTACGCTGCGCACCATGTCTTCGTGGCCGATCAAAGTAGCAAGGCATTCCCCGTTGCGCCTCCACAGTTTGACGGTTCTGTCTCGACCCGCGGTGGCAATCAGTTGCCCATCGGGGCTGAGGGCTACACTGCGAACGGTGCCGATGTGCCCCTCTAGGCGGTTGCGCTCTCTAACCCAGTAGAGAGCCTGCAGCAGAACAGTAATCACCTGGGTTTTGAGAGTCAAGTCCTGGCTGGGCCAGTCGTTTTGTTGCAGGCGGCTACCGGCTTGCAGGGCCTCTATCAAGGCATCCAGGGGGCGGTTGAGGGCAAAGTAAGCTTCAGAAGATTTGCAAAAGGCATTGATTTCACTATGCTCGGCACTAATGCGGCGCTGCTCAGCCGTTTTGTAAAGACTCTGCCAGCGTTCTAGCTCCTGCTGTCGCTCTTGGCGGCTAGCGAGAATGTATTCCTGTTGGATCGGGTTGGGGGCCGGGGTTTTGCCGGTACTATTGGCCAGCCAGATTTCGGCTTCATCGAGATCGGCCCCCCGCAACCAGCCATCGCTGCGATCGCGACTCACACATTCCTGGGCTTGCTGGGCCAGTTTAGCGAACATGCGATCGTAATCTAGATCGGCACTAATCGCCCCCTCTAGCTTGTCTAGGGCCGTCACAAAATCGTCTTCCCCGCAAAATGAGATCACCTGCAATTTGCCAATTTCGGGGCGCAGCTCGCGGCTACTCACCTCTCGACAAACCACCGGAATCAGCTTTTTCTGGTGTTCGAGGGCCTGGTCAATTTCCCAATTGCAGTATTCCGAGGCGATCGCATCTGGGCTGACAATGTACACAAACCGAGTAGCCTGGCGAATGCCGCTGGCAATTTCTTCGCGCCAGGGCAAGCTAGAGCGAATACCCTCCCAGTCAACCCAGAGATGATGGCCGTGCTGTTGCAGGGCGTGGCACAGTGCCCGCACGAAGGCTTTATCACGACGAGAGTAGGAAATAAAAACGTCGGACATGGTGGGGACTACAGAGGCAGTGTCGGTTATCTTCCCATGATGACCCAGGGATTCCGGATGATGTCTTTAGGATGGTCAAAGCCCTGCCCTAGGGGGCAACGCGCACTGGGGCCGCTCTGTCTGAATCATCAGCCCGTACTCGAGCCCCTCGGTCACCGCCTGGTACGACGCCTCGATGATGTTAGTAGAAACCCCCAGGGTCGTCCAGCGCTGGGCACCGTCGCCCGACTCCACCAGCACCCGAGTTTTGGCGGCGGTGCCTGCGCCGCTGTCGATAATTCGCACCTTGTAGTCGGACAGGTGAAAGTGGGCGATCGCCGGGTAGAAATTCAGCAACGCCTTCCGCAGCGCGGCATCCAAGGCGGCCACGGGCCCATTACCCTCGGCGGCGGCGAGAATGTCTTCCCCCTCCACCGCGACTTTGATCGTAGCCAGGGACTGGCTGCTGTGGTCGCTACCATTGCCCTGGTGCTGGCAGTTGATGTGAAAGCCCTTGAGGTCGAAGAAGCGGGGGCGATCGCCCAGGGCTTCCCGCATCAGCAGCTCAAAGCTGGCCTCAGCGGCCTCAAACTGGTAGCCCTCATGCTCCAGGGTTTTGAGGCGGTTTAGCAGTTGGCGGGAGGCCGGGTCGTGGCGCTCCAGGCGTAGGCCAAAGCTGCGGGCCTTCACCAGCACATTGCTTAGCCCCGCCTGGTCAGACACCACAATACGGCGGCTGTTGCCGACCGCAGCCGGGTCGATGTGCTCGTAGGTTTTCGGCTCTCGCTCCACTGCACTGACATGGATGCCGCCCTTGTGGGCAAAGGCCGAGCGGCCCACGTAGGGGGCGTGGTCATCGGGGGCCAGGTTGACCACCTCGCTGATAAAGCGGCTGGTTTCGGCCAGGGTTTCCAGCCGGGCCGGGGCAATGCAGGGGTAGCCCAGCTTCAGTTGCAGGTTGGGAATCAGGGTACAGAGGTTGGCGTTGCCACAGCGCTCGCCATAGCCGTTGATGGTGCCCTGCACCATCGTGGCCCCCGCCGCCACCGCCGCCATGGCATTGGCCACCGCCGTGCCGCTGTCGTTGTGGGTATGAATGCCCAACTGGGGCCGGGGCTCGGGGAAAGTCTGAAGCCAAGTGTGCACGATGGTCACCACCGCACTGACCTCCTGGGGCAGGGTGCCGCCATTAGTGTCGCAGAGTACCAGCCACTCGGCCCCCGCCGTGACCGCGATCGCCAGGGTTTGCAGCGCGTAGTCAGGGTTGGCCCGATAGCCGTCAAACCAGTGCTCGGCATCGTAGATCACCCGGCGGCCCTGGCTACAAAAGTAGCGAATGGTGTCGTCGATCATGGCCAGGTTTTCAGCCAGGGTGGTCTGCAAGCCGGTGGTCACGTGCAAGTCCCAGGATTTGCCAAACAGGGTAATCCACTCGGTGCCCGCCGAGAGCACCGGCTGCAGCATGGTGTCCTCCGCCGCGACTTGACCGGGGCGGCGGGTCGAGCAAAAGGCCGTCACCTGGGCCTGCACCAGAGGCGTTTCCTTGAGCTGCCAGAAAAACTGCACGTCCTTAGGATTGGCCCCCGGCCAGCCCCCCTCAATGAAGGGCACCCCCAGGGCATCGAGCCGACGGGCAATGCGGAGCTTATCCTCGATCGACAGCGCTAGGCCCTCCCGCTGGGCGCCATCCCGGAGGGTGGTGTCGTAGATATAAATGGTGTCGCGCTGCTGAGCCATGGCCGATGATGACGTAAACTACCCAAATATAGAGTAAGCCCTGGGGCCAGACTGCTCCAGGCTCCTAGGTCGATTGCGTTATAAAACGTACCTATTTTTTGCCCCAGAAGGAAACTCCATGCCAACGGTATCTGCCCAGGGAAAGTCGATTCAGTGCGAAGTCGGGGCTAACCTGCGCCAGGTGCTGCGCGCCAACGGCATCGATCTCTACAATGGCCAAGCCCAGCTGATTAACTGCCGGGGTCTGGGCACCTGTGGCACCTGTGCGGTGCAGATCGTCGGTGCCGTCTCTGAGGCCAACTGGAAAGACCGCACCCGCCGTTCGCTGCCACCCCACAGCCCCGACCGCGACCTCCGCCTAGCCTGCCAAACCGAGGTGCTGGGCGACATTACCATCATCAAATACGACGGCTTCTGGGGTCAGGGACTGCAGCGCACCTGGTAGGTGAGGAGATTTCTGGGAGATGAAGATGCCCCCATGTAGGGGCGCAGGGCCTGCGCCCTGACCAGGGATCAAAATTCTTCGGTATTTTTGTGGCCAGAATTGTCCTTAAAGCTCAGAAATATCTTCCCAACGGATGGGCCGTACCCCATCGGGCGTGGCCCATCCAACGCCCTCACCCTAGAGCACCGGTACAGTAGGGCCAAAAACCCGGTTTCTTCGTCGCTGCGCTAACGATATGACTTACATTCTGGCCAAGAAACCGGGTTTCTGTACCGACGTTCTAGGCCTCCATGCGAAGGGCATCCAACATCTCGGTCTTGGTACCCTCCACACTGCCGCCCTGAATGCTGACCCGATAGCGCATGGGGGACAGATAACTCTGAATTTTGTACGTCCGGCACTGGAGATGGAGCTGACTCAAGGCCACGTGGCGATCGCTGTCCAGGCTATCCAGATAGCCCCTAAAGCCCAGAAACGCTAGCCGGTAGAGCAACTGCTGGCTAAATTGACCCTCAAAGTAGCCACCATGGACATCCCGTTTGCCGCTGGCGTAGTCGAGGGTGAGCCCCAAATAATCCCACGGTTTGAGGGCCGAACGGCCCAGGGCGCGGGTCAAAAGGCCGGTGGGCTGGGCCGAGCAGGTCTCTGTTTGGGGGTCGTACTTAAGATCGGTGTAGTCAGTGCAGTCAAAGTAGGTAAAAAAGTCGGCCACCGTGGCGCGGTTGCTGTCTCCCTTCGACTGATCTTGAAACAGCTGAGCCAGCGTCACGACCCCTCGGGCCTGAAACCGCTCGTAGGTGAGAAACAGATTATCCATGACGTTGGTTTTACACTGGGCGATCGCCTCTCCCAAGGGTAGATCCGGCGAAAAATCTTGGTCTAGGGCGGTCAGGTTCACCAGGCCATAGTCACCGTCATGGCCCAGCTTGTTTTGCAGCGCCACATTCCCCAACCG
>JAIXUR010000434.1 GCA_027483425.1 Cyanobacteriota bacterium
CCATGTCACCCTGCGGCAACGCGATCGCACTAAGTAGCCATGGCTTGTCAACCCTCTGCCATGCCAAGGCCACCGCCAGCTTTATCGCCATAGCCATCCTCTCAAGCGAATGACGAACTAGGTCATTCAGTCTGCTAAAGCAGACTTTAGCCATGAGCCAGGGAGTTCACTCCCTGGTGGTCGGGGCCATAGTCCCCCCCTACAAGGCCGTTTCAGGGAGTGCATCCAACGGATTTGCCCCCTCAACAGGGGTAATCAAACCCGTTAACCAAAACTTCACCCGTACTTGCCCCAGGCCCCCACCTGCCCAGGCTAAGATTTGAGCGTGCGCTACGCCCAGGCCCCGGTGCCCAGTGCGAATTTTGGATGGGCGATTTTAGATTCAATACCCCCGACATCGCCCCGCCCGCCGGGCAAAATTTTTTAGTCTGACATCGAGCAACCTGACCCTACTCACCAATCGGAGCTTGACCCATGGCCCTACTCAAAAAGATTGCCGGAGCTGTCCTAGCCCTGGTTGTACTGGCGATCGCAGGCGGCTACCTGCTGCCCAGCACCGTCCACGTCGAGCGCGCCATTGTCGTCGACGCGCCCCCCGCCCAAGTCTTTGCCCTGCTCAGCGACTTCAACGCCTGGGAGGGCTGGTCGCCCTGGGCCAAACTCGACCCCAACGCCACCATGACCATCACCGGCAGCGGGCTGGGCCAAACCATGAGCTGGGCCAGCGACAATCCCCAGGTGGGCCAGGGTTCGCAGACCATCGTGGCCATGGATGCCCCCAACTCGCTGACCACGCACCTAGCCTTTGGCGACATGGGCATGGCCGATGCCACCTTTACCCTGCAGCCTGAGGAAGATCAAACCCGCGTCGTTTGGTCCCTCGACTCAGACATGCGCGCAGGTGTGCCCCTGCTCGCGCAACCCATCAACACCTACTTCGGCTTTTTGATGGACTCGATGGTGGGCCACGACTACGAAGTCGGCCTGCAAAACCTCAAGGAGTTGGCCGAGGCATAATGAATCAGCCGCCCTAGCGTTGACTGGCGTTGAGGATAGTTAAGCCCACAATGGCCTCAGCATCGTCATAGCGAATCACAATATCATCGTCAGTCATTTCGCTATCGTCAGCCGATTGGGGCGGATTGTTGAAGTCAATGTAGAGAACATCAGCTTCAGCGTCGTACACCACAAAGAAAGGCTGCTTAGGTAGATCGTGCAGCAAGGGCAAAAATTTGAGGTAAGGCTGGGCTTCTTGATAGTTAGCTACGGCCATAACTGCTGTCTCCGGTTGAGTGAATTCGCCTTACGAGTTGAGAACGCGGTTACCACAAAGCCATCCTGCTGAGTCTCTTTATAGATGACTACCAGCCATTTTCCAGGCTCTAGCGATTGAACTGCCATCAGTGCCCCCTCATTGCCCGCCAATAAACGTTCTGGTGCTGCGATCGCTCGTAGTATTAGATCCTTTTGGTCAGCAATGTCGGCATGGCGTTGAATAATATGTTGCCAACGCTCATTAGGTAGGCGGATAGGGATGCCATTGAGCGAATTGACGATGTCAGTCATCCGCCAAAAACGCCAGGTAATCGCTGGTCAGTTCCTTCACCGCCGCCTCGTACAGTTGCTGTCCATGTTCTGGAGTCGCTAGGGCTGGGTTAGAGCCCATGCGGCCATCGGGGTAGCGCTGGCGAAAATCAGACGGGCTGTAGATGGCGTGGCCCGAGGGAGCTACCTGGGGCTCCAGAGCGGCCTGCTTAATGAAATCCGGGTAGGCATACTGGGTCAGCGCCACTTCGCTAGGGGTAGCGTGGGAGCCTTCCTGATCGCCGTAGAGTTCCTTGGCCAGGGTGTAGACCGATTTAGCCATAAACCAGTTGGCCGTCTTGCAGCGCACCTGCCCGGCCTGGGGAATGTGGTCGGCGGCCAACGCCGTGTAGGCTTCGGCAAAGGCCGCCTTGAGGGTAGCGATATTGCCGCCGTGGCCGTTGACAAAAAAGAATCGGGTAAAGCCGTGGCGCACCAGGGGCGTGAGGTAGTCCTGAATCACCGCAATGAGCGTGCTGGGGCGCAGGGTCATGGTGCCGGGAAAGGCGGTGTGGTGGAGCGCCATGCCCACATTAATGGTGGGGCCAACCAGGGCATTAGCGGCGTCACCGACCCCCTTAGCCACCACTTCAGCGCAAATGGCATCGGTGCCAATCAGCCCGGTGGGCCCGTGCTGTTCCGTGGAGCCAATGGGGAGAATGATCCCTGAAGATCGAGTCAGGTAGGCCTCAACTGCGGGCCAGGTGCAGAGGTGCAACAGCATAGAGCAACGATAGAGCAACGTCGTAAACAGGGCTGAGCCCCCACTATAGCGTTCGTCCCACAGTCGGTGTGGGCAAACCACTGTAGGGCTTGTTACACTGCTAGACCAGTTTCGCTGCTATGAGAGGAGTGAATACTCGGGTAAATGTTAAGGGACAGTCCCAGAATTAGCTAAAATCTAGCTATAACTGGACTATCTACCGAAACTGACCTGTAGTTCAGCGAGAGCAAGGGGCAAAGACCGACCCCAAGGGCGATCGCCAGGCCACCGGGCTAGGCAAAGCCTTTCATCTCAGACCATTCCCCTTTCCCTGGGAAGACGCCCCCTACGCCAGCCAAGCGAACGAGCGTTGATGTTACCTGCGAAGGAGACGCGACTATGCTACACCGCAAGATCTATCAACTCTGTTGTGATGGTCAAGACGTGTGGATTTTTCTACGAGACCAACAGCGTTGGATAGAGCGGGCGAAGATTCTAGATATTGAAGGAGATCTGGTCACCTTCCGCTACGAAACCGAAGAAGAAGACGAAATTTGCTCCTGGGAAGAGATGGTACGCATCGAAAGCATCGGCGCGGTCACCAAGCGCCTAGCCGCCGTACCTCGGGGCGATGTGGAGCTCAACGTCTCCGACGATTGCCCAGAAACCGAGCAACTGAGCGACCCCTATCCAGAGTCAAACGCAGATTAGAGTGTTCCAGAGGTACCCACTCAAGGCGGCCAGGGACTTTTTCCAAAAAAGTCCCTGGCCGCTTAGTCTATTGGGCCGCTGGGGTCTGAGAAGGTGTTGATATAGCCATTGCCGGTGTAGACCCCCGGCGGCCTAGGCGCTGAGAACGGCGGTACGGGCTGAGGGGGCGGCGCGCTCACGCGCACCCGGTTGAGCGGCTTCCTGTACGCTGCCGAGGGGGGCAACCCCTGGGGCGTCCAGGTCTAGATTCAGCGCAGCCGGAGCTGGCGCTACCGCCCCTGGGGAGGGCAGTGCCGGGCTAGGCACAAGGCTGGGCGGCAGGGTATAGCCCGTCGTGCCCGGCGGTGGCGACATTTGCGGCGTTGTGCGCATAAAGCGTTGATCTACCCCAGGTAGCCTGCCCTCCACCATCCAGGGTGGCGGTGTCATCTCGCTACCGCCATCAGCGGGCTCCGGGGCGGGTTGGGTACCGGATGGCCCCGCCACAGTTGTGAGTCGTTGATCGAGGGCCTGTTGGAGGGCGCTGGGGGGCAAAGACGCTGGCGCGATCGCGCCCGCCAGCGGGCGCGACTGGTCGGCGGCCACACCCAAGGGCGCGATCGCAGTGCCTTCCGGTTGTCCGCCAGGGGCAGGGCTAAACCGAAAGCGGTTGCGTTCCAGATATTGCGCAAAGGGGCCGGTGGGTGCCTGGTCTGCCGTCGCGGCGGGCGGAACGGCGGCATCTGCCGAGGGTGGAGCTAAGGTCGTCGCTGTCGTGGGCTGAATCTGGTTGAGCAGCAGGGCCAGGTTGTCAATTTCGGCCAAATCGGCCAGCTCCGTATTGGACAAAGCACCCAGATCGGTGTCAGGAGCAACGGCCGCACTGTCCTCCACCGGAGCGTACTGACTGCGCCACTCGGGATGCCTTAAATACTGGGGCACGACCACCGCCAACAGCCCCAGCGCCGCCAGGGAACCCCACACCGCCTGGTGCGGCTGATCGTCCTCAGGCGCACCAGGCGGTAGCGGAGGGCCGGGGGAACGGGCATGACATCACGACTCAAGGGCTTCATTACTCAATACTGACTCCACCAAAGGTTTCAGCTTTTTTGCCGAGGCTAGCAGGGGTCGCTTTTTCCAGCTGGCGGGCCTGCTGGTGGTGACGCTGAAAGTGGCCGAGCCAGGCTTCGGGGGCGTTCATGGTTTCGCCACCATGCTTGGTCAGTCGCTTGCGCACCTGGCACAGCACCGGGGTGTTGACGCAGGCCCCCGACACAATCACCTGGCCCTTGGTCA
>JAIXUR010000048.1 GCA_027483425.1 Cyanobacteriota bacterium
AGCGGGTAACCAAGTCGGCGGGGCGGCTGACACATTGGCTGAGGGTTTGAGCCACTTTCTGAAGGCAGTGATCGCCCGCCTGGTGACCGTAGTGGTCGTTGTAGTCTTTGAAATGGTCAATGTCGCAGATCACCAGCGACAGGGGCAGGCGATCGCGCACGCCCCGGCCCCACTCCTGTAGTAGGTACTCATCAAAGCGGCGACGGTTGGCGACCTGGGTGAGGCTGTCAATCATGGTCAGCTTTTGGAGGTGATGGTTAGCTTCTCGCAGCTGAATCTCGAGCCGGTGCTGCCAGATCAGTCGCCGCACCCGCTGGCGCAGCACCGCCCAATTAATCGGTTTGGTGACATAGTCCACTACCCCAATTTCAAAGGCTTGGTCTACAGATTCTTCGTCCTCTAGGCCGGTGATCATTAGCACCGGGGCCAGGTTGCCCTGGGTTAGAGACTGCAATCGGCGGCACACCTCAAAGCCGTCTACCACCGGCATCAACGCATCGAGCAGCACCAGATCGGGCAGGTGCTCAAAGTACAGGTCGAGGGCCGCCTCACCATGGGGCGCTTCAACCACTTGGTAGCCCTCGTGTTCGAGGTAGCGGACCAGCAGGTGGCGAATGAATGGGTCATCGTCGGCAATCAAAATTACCGTTGAATCAGTGTTAACTGACATAGCTGGTTACCTCCTGGGCATCCAAGACAGACTGTAAGGCCGTTTTAACTTCAGTTAGCGAGTAGCGAATCGCCTCCACTCGGTCGGTGATTGCTGGATTGGAGTCTTGGCGTAACACCGTCTCCAGATCGTGACACAGACCGGAGAGGGCCTCGGCGCTGACGGTGGCGCTGCTCGACTTTAGAGTATGGGCAGCCCGCTGGAGGGTAGGCCAGTCGTGCTGGCCCAGGGCGGTGGTCATGGTAGATACCAGCTGGTCGGCACTCTCCAGGTAGCTGGCAATCAGATCGGCCATAAAGCTGGCATCGCCGCCGCCCACGGTGGTGGCAAAGCTCTGTAGCGCTGTCAAAGCGAGGACGGGGGCTGGGGCGGGCGTATCGGCCTCCAACACCCGAATTAATTCCTCCAGGCGAATGGGCTTGCTGATGTAGTCATCCATGCCAGCCCGGAGGCACTGGTCGCGATCGCCCTGCATGGCGTTGGCCGTCATAGCGACAATCCGAGGGCGACGGGTGGGCCAGCGCTGCACGATCTGCTGGGCGGCAACCAGACCATCCATTTCAGGCATTTGCACATCCATTAGCACTAGGTCGTAGGGGCGCTGGTCAAGGGCGGCCAATACCTCATAGCCGTTGGCGACTACATCGGCCCGGTAGCCCAGACGCTGCAAAATCAGCAGGGCCACCTTTTGGTTCACCACATTGTCTTCGGCCAGCAAAATGCGCTGGGGGCACCGCCGCCCCAGATCGGCATCCATCGGAGTCGAGCAAGGACGGGGCGACACCCGCACGGCCTCGGGGCGCTCGGCCAGGGTGCTGGCCAGAGCTGCCATCAACTGGGCCTGCTTGACGGGTTTGGTCAGGTAGGCCGCAAACAGATCCTGGTGGGCAACGCTGTGGTGCAAGCCCAGGGAGGTCAGCATGATCAAAGGCAGCGATCGCTCCGTAAACCGCTGGTGCAATGCCTGGGCCAGTACCAGACCGTCCATGCCCGGCATTTGCATATCCAGAATGGCCAGGTCAAAACGCTGGTTTTCCAGGGCTTCCAGGGCCGCTAAACCCGAATCTACGGCGACCACGACCATGCCCCAGCTCTGGAGCTGAAGCTGAAGAATTTTGCGGTTGGTGGCGTTGTCGTCTACCACCAGTAGGCGGCGACCCTGGAGCATAGAGACAGGGGTCGGTGCGATGGGACGAGGGGGGTGGGGGTCAAGGGTGACTAGCAGGGTAAAGTAAAAGGTTGACCCCTGGCCCACCTCGCTCTCTACCCAGAGGGTGCCACCCATTAGCTCGCACAGGCGCTGGCTAATGGCCAGGCCCAGGCCGGTGCCGCCAAACTGTCGAGTGGTCGAGGCATCTACCTGGCAAAAGGGCCGAAACAGCCGGTGCAGCCGATCGGCCGGAATACCAATGCCGGTATCTTTAATCGCCACCTGAAGGGTAATTTGCCCGGCGGCGGTCTGGGGCTGGGCCTGTACCGAGACAATCACTTCCCCTTCGGAGGTGAACTTGATGGCGTTGTTGACCAGATTGACGAGCACTTGGCGCAGGCGGCTGACATCGCCCAGCAGGTACTGGGGCACCTGGGTCGGCAGCAGGTAGGCCAGCTCTAGCCCCTTTTTAGAGGCATTAGCGGCCAGAAGATCGAGGGCTTCTTCCAAGCAGGTGCGCAGGTTAAAGGGCTGGGTCTCCAGCTCCAGCTTGCCCGACTCGATTTTTGAAAAGTCGAGGATGTCGTTGATGATGGTCAACAGGTTATCGCTTGCGTTGCGGGTGGTTTCGACAAAGTCGCGCTGCTGGTTGGTGAGGGGCGTGTCGAGCAGCAGGCCGGTCATGCCAATGACAGCGTTCATGGGGGTGCGAATTTCGTGGCTCATCATGGCCAGAAATTCGCTTTTGGCATGGTTGGCGGCCTCGGCGGCGTGGCGGGCCTGATCGAGATCATAGAGATTCTGGTGCAGCTGGGCTTCAGCGTTTTTGCGATCGCTGATGTCAGTCTGAATACCGACAAAGTGAGTCAGCTGGCCCTGGGGGTCATAAATGGGGGCAATGCTGAGCTGGTTCCAGTACTGCGTGCCGTCTTTGCGGTAGTTGATCACCTCTGCGGTACAGTCTCGGCTTTCGGCCACCGCCTGGCGTAGGACCGTTAGGCCAGGCTGGTCGTTGTGGTCCCCATGCAAAAAACGGCAGTTGCGTCCCAGGGCTTCGGCGGCGGAGTAACTGGTGATGCGCTCGAAGGCCGGGTTGACATAAATCACCGGATTGTTGGGCTGGCGGGCGTCGGTAATCACAATGCCGTTGCGGCTGGCGGCGATCGCCCGTTCTTGCAGGCGCAGGATTTCTTCGAGCTGCTGGCGCTCTAGGCCAGCCTGATGAGACTCTTCGATCTGACGATGCAGATCAAGCTGAGCCACCACCTGAGCCGCCAATATCTCCAGGGCCTGGCACTGCTGGGGGGTGAGGCTGCGGGGCACCTGGTCAATCACGCACAGGGTGCCCAGGGCATAGCCATCGGCCGTGATCAGCGGCATGCCTGCATAGAAGCGCAGGTTAAGCTCGCCCAGTACCAGAGGATTGTCAAAAAACCGCTCGTCTTCTAAAGCGTTGGGCACTTCCATCAGCCCCGGCTGCAAAATGGCGTGGGCGCAAAACGACAGGTCACGGTCGGTTTCGGTGAGGCCAACCTCGCCCACTCGCGCCTTAAACCACTGGCGCTGCTGGTCGATGAGGCTGACTATGGCAATGGGCACACCACAGACCATCGCCGCCAGTCGGGTCAGGTTGTCAAACCCCTCGGCGGGGGGTGTATCGAGAATTTGGTAATCGTACAGCGCCTGTAGACGACAGGCCTCATTGGCGGGCAGAGTTGCAGGTTGCATAGGCCATAGCTCTTCAGAATAGAGACACGAAGCGAAGTGGGTCTCGCAACCACACCCCGTTCGAGGGCAGCCGTATAGCCATCACCAGAACCGTTAGAACATTCCGTATACTCCTGGAGCAATGGTTATACGCCATGGTAGAAGCCAGGGCTAGCCCCCGTCGCCAGGAAATTCCTGATCTATGCGGTACTGGGGCCTGAGATCGCCAGTATTTTTGGGTTCGAGCCGTTAGCGGGGGGCGGCGCGATCGCCGCCCGTTATTAGGACAAGATGCCTGTGTAGACTTAGGGATAACCCTGGCCACAACCCGCCTGTTAGGCCAGGGCAATGACAGTTTAGGCGTGCAATAGAGGCCCAGTATGTCAACCATTCAGCTAGTAATTGCCGATAACCACGCCCTGGTGAGGGCGGGCTTTCGATCGCTAGTAGAAGAGCTTGATGGCATTGAGGTGATTGGTGAAGCCGAAAACGGGCGCGACGTCCTCCAGATGGTCGAAACCCTCAAACCCCAGATTGTGCTAATGGATATCGCCATGCCAGAAATGAACGGGCTAGAGGCCACCGCCCGCATTACCCGCGAGTTTCCCCAGATAAAGGTGTTGATTTTGTCGATGCACGCCAACGAAGAATACGTTTACCAGGCGCTGCGATCGGGGGCCAGCGGCTATCTGCTCAAAGACAGTGGCACCGAAGAGCTGGATCTGGCCCTGCGGGCGATCGCCCGAGGCGAAATCTACCTCTGCCCTGCGGTGTCTAAGTACGTGGTCAGTGACTACGTTAGGCGACTGGGCCAAGACCAAACCCCCCTCGACCAAATTACCCCCCGCCAGCGTGAAATTCTCCAGCTAATCGCCGAGGGCAAAAGTACCAAAGATATTGCCGAACTGCTCTACATCAGCACCAAAACCGTCGAAACCCACCGCACCCAGCTGATGGATCGCCTGGATATTCACGATATTGCCGGTCTGGTACGCTACGCGATTCGTATCGGGCTGGTGGTGTTGGAGTAGGGAGGAGACAGCTTGGGGTTAAGAGAGGATCGATAGGGTAGGGCGATCGTTTGCAGGTGGGCAAGTTCGAACCTGCAAACTTGCCCACCTGCAAACCTGCAAGTCTCGACCGGTGCGATCGCCCAAAAATCAGGCGGCGGAAACCTTAAACTCAGGGATTGGCTGATGGAGCGATCGCCGTCTGCTCGCTACCGTTGAATCATCTGCATAGATACCTTGAGACGACAAATGTGCTGGTCACGGTTGGCACCATGGGCATTTTAGCGCTGCTGGTGATGGTGCAGAGCACCCATACCGATTTGTCCACGGTATTGAACCCCAAGGCCGCCCCGGTGGGCATTCCCTTCAAGGCAGACCGCAGTAGTTGCGAAGGGAGTGGGCGCACTTGGCGAGACGATACCTGCCTCGATTTTGGCCACGACCCCACCTTTTAGAGGAATGAGGCACTGGGTCGCGAGATTAGCGGGAAACCCCAGACGTTTCGTGGTGGGAAGCTAGTGGTCAGTCAAGTATTTATTGACGGGCAAGGCAAGGCTGAAAACATTCTAGGACAAGCTCTCCGCAAAGATTCTACCCGTCAATATTTTTTTGACTTAGTACTAGGATTCGATTTCTCACCGTAGACCTACAGCTTGTCTTGAAATAGGCCTACGGCTATGCTGCGCCGCATGCGCCACATTTTGCCTGTGCTGCCCCCTGGTCACCCTGGACGAGGGCGACTCCGCAGAGGTAGTAACTATACCGCCAGCTGTCCCTGGCAATGCTGCCCTGTTGGGCACTCTAGCCCAGGTGTGCCCCTCGCCCTAGGCCCAACTCAGGCGAAACCTGCCCCAGGCTCAGGCATTTCCTGATGGGTAAAGCCACCTGCAAGGCTTAATCTAGAACTATCTAAGAGGTGTCGTGCCGGGGTAAGCCAAGACTGGGTTCGCTAATAGGTTATATCTTACTCCGGTTTTTTTCGCCCTTGCCCCACCGGGTTGCAGACATCATTTCCCTGTACACCTAACTTAAACTTAGGCATCAGGAAGTTAATCAAGATAGGGATAAGCGATCGTCTCTCATCCCCATCTGGGTCTGCGAGTAGGACAATAACACTTTCCCTAAATAGGTAGCCTTAAATATAAATAGACAGTCTTAAATAAACGATTCTGGAGGGTGTGCTGTGGCAGCAGCTCAACGCACCGCAAGGTCTGAGCGGATGCATTATCGCGTAGCGTGACATGGCTTAAAAATAATTTACACTGACGGCTATGCGGTGCGAACATAGCCAGAACCATTTATTCGCAAAACCTCCTACCTTAAAAAATGCGACCCATTTGATTAAGAGGGTGTTTGAAAAGCCAAAGGGAATCTCAGATTATACCCATGGAGTAGGCTATCGCAAATTTCGAAAAAGCAGTCGAATCATCCAGACTGGATAAACCTGAAAGGATTAATGTGTTTCGTGAAGCCTTTATCAAGGCTTCACGAAACACATTTTTTTGAATTCGGCAAGCCTTTAAAATCGTTTGTAAAAGGTCAAGATGAGCTGGCTCATCTTGACATTTTGGATATATTCTTTATTGGATTTAAGCGACTTAAGCCAGATGATTTTTGCCTCCAATCATCTCAATATAATTACGCAAAAAAAATGCAGATTCAAAAATACAGCCAACAAAACTTAGGTGCAATTAGCATGGGTTATTTTAGTCAACCCCACTAAAGTAGTAAACATGAAGGAAAGAGATGAAGACCTGATTGTGAGCAAGCGGTTTACCCATCTGCTACTCGAAAAACGAACCGACTAGCATTTCCGCTAACAGACTCAATTGGTCACCTCTCTACTTCAGTTCAAGCTACCGCAATTCTGGCTAAGGAAGAGGTTATTTCCTCAGTTGTAAAGGGAAATTTATTTCTAAACCTAACCCAGACTGTAAGCCGCAGGGGACATTACCCATACCCTGCAAACAAACTCAAAATCAGGCAAAACATTTCTACTTCAGGAGACCCATCATGTTTACTAAAACCTTCCGTAATACTCTAATTGCATCCACTCTATTTGTAGCTGGCTCAGTGCTAGCGAACCCCGCTATGGCCGACCAGGTTATCCTTGACGGCACTGTTACATCAACCAGTACCGTCACCTCTACTAGAACAACTGGAGCTGGTCTGGCTAGCGCGCTTAACCTCTACGGTCAGGGCACAGCCGGAACCGGTACAGTCGTTAAAGCGGCCGATTTGGCACTGATCACCAACAACACCGCTGGTGTTACCCTAACGGCCACTCGCGATAGTGGTTTAACCAATGGCACAGATACCCTGACCTATAAGTTGCTGATTATGGCTGATGCGGCAACGGCACCCGTCGCCGCTGACTTTTCAGGTGCTAATGGTGCGAATAATGACACCGACGCGGTGACAGATTTTAGTTCTGGTGCTGCAGCCCGTGATCTCTATATTCAGTACGATGCCCCTGCCCTGCTAGACCCAGGCAACTACGCTAGCACCATTACAGTCTCCGTTGCTGACCTCTAAGCTACTTAAGCAACGGCTCTGATAAAACTTCTAGTTGACGGTTAGACTGGACATTTAAGGGTCTCTTGCAGCGAGCTGTTTTACCCTCGGCTGAAGGAGACCCTTTTCCCTCTGAGAATACTCCACCAAAGCGAATCTCTAGGCTGAGTGGCTAGGTTCAGATAATCAGATTGGGTTGATCTATGCCCTGCTGGAATTTGCTTTTCTTAA
>JAIXUR010000392.1 GCA_027483425.1 Cyanobacteriota bacterium
CCAACATCCATGACACCTGACCATCAGCCCGCCACAGCCTCCTTGAAGGGGATTTCTGGCGGGCTTTTTGATCGGCTTCCGGTGAACAGCGGGCATCTAAATCAGGTGGTGACCGCTGAGCAAATGCGGGCCATTGAAGCCCACCTGTTTGATCAGGGTATGCCCGTGGCGGCCCTAATGGAAAAGGTGGCGGGTCGCATGGCCAGTTGGGTAATGGCCCAGTTTCCTCGACAGCGGTATCCGCGAGTGGCCATTGTGGTGGGGCCGGGGCACAACGGCGGCGATGCCCTGGTGGTGGGCCGAGAGCTGGCGGCCCAGGGCTATCGGGTGCAGCTGTGCAGCCCCACCCGTCGCCACAAGCCGCTGACCGCCGACCACCTGCGCTATGTGACCTATCTGGGCCTGCCAGTTGTGGAGGAGATCAGCGCGATCGCCCCCTGGGACCTGCTGATCGACGGGTTGTTTGGCTTTGGCCTCGAGCACCCGGTAGAGGGGGCTATGGCCGACGTGATTACCGCCATCAATGCCGCCCAGGGCCCCATCGTCAGCCTCGACCTACCCTCGGGGTTGCACACGGATACCGGGGCCGTACTAGGTGTGGCGGTGCGGGCCACCCACACTCTCTGTTTGGGCCTGTGGAAGCGGGCCTTTTGCCAGGATGGGGCGTTGGCCTACCTGGGACAGTGCCATTTACTTGATGTGGATATTCCCCCCGAGGCGATCGCCGCCGTACTGGGGCCACAGCCCCTGGTGCGGCGGGCCACCCTGGTGACGGTGCGCGAAAAACTTCCCCTGCCCCGCCCGCCCGACACCCATAAGTATCGGGTGGGTCACCTATTGCTCGTGGCCGGGTCGCGGCCCTACGCTGGGGCGGCCCTGCTGGCGGCCCTGGGGGCTAGGGCCAGTGGGGTAGGCATGCTCACCCTAGCAGTGCCTGAGTCGCTGCGGCTGATGGTGGTCGCGCAGATCCCCGAGGCGCTGGTGGTGGGCTGCCCCGAGACGGACGGGGGCGCGATCGCCCACTTTCCCGCCGACCTAGACCTGGGCCGCTACAGTGCGATCGCCTGTGGCCCAGGTCTCAGCCGCGAGGCGATCGCTCCCGTTCAAGCGGCCCTCCACAGCGCTGTTCCCCTCCTGCTCGATGCCGATGGCCTCAACCTGCTGGCAGAACTGGGCACTACCGCTGTCCTGGCATCGCGATCGGCCCCCACAGTGCTCACGCCCCACCGGGGCGAGTTTGAGCGGTTATTTCCTGGGGTCTTGGCCGCGACGGATGCGGACTCGGCGGCCCAGGCGGCGGCTCAGCAAAGCGGCGCGGTGGTGCTGCTGAAGGGGGCCTGTACGGCGATCGCCCATCCCAATGGCAGCCTGTGGTACGTGCCCGAGAGCACCCCGGCCCTGGCCCGAGGCGGCAGCGGCGATGTGCTCACCGGGCTGATTGGCGGGCTGCTGGCCCAGGGGATTGACCCAGCCGACAGTGCTCCAGATGCCGCCCTAGATGCCGCCCTAGTGGGAGCCTGGTGGCACGGCCAGGCCGCCCGCGCCGCCGCCGCCGAGAGAACGGAACTGGGGGTAGACGGCACCCATCTGGCCCAATACCTAAACCCGGTGCTGGCCCAGGTGCTAGCCTGGGGAGCGTGAGTTTATTTCTGGGTGGACTGGCCTTGTTTGCTTTCGACCAAATCACCCTGCCCCAGGGCTTTCAGGAGGGGATTGTGCTCCTGGCCTACCTGCTGGCGCTGATGTGGGCCCTAGCCGTCGTAGATTTTGTCACCGGGCGGCGGGTGCTGAACCAGCTCAGCATTGAGCCCCGCAGCCTGGAGGGGCTGCCGGGCATCGCCGTAGCGCCCTTGCTCCACGGTGGCTTTGGCCACCTGGCCGCCAACTCTGGCCCCCTGGTGATTTTGGGCACCGTGATTTTGCTCCAGGGGCTCGAAGTGCTGGGGTTGGTGACGGTGTTTTGCTGGCTGTTTAGCGGTGTGGGCATTTGGCTGTTGGGTCGCCCCGGCACCCGGCACCTGGGTGCCAGTGGCGTAGTGTTTGGCTATTTGGGCTATATTTTGCTGCACGGCTATTTTGAGCGCAGCCCGGCGGCGATCGCCGCTGCGGTGGTCGTCGGCTTGCTCTACGGCAGCGCCCTGTGGGGGCTACTGCCCCTCCAGCGGGGCAAGTCGTGGGTGGGCCATGGCATGGGGTTTCTGGGGGGTGCGATCGTCGCCCGCAAGCTAGATATCATGCTGGAATGGGTAAGGTACAACTCTGGCTTTTAGAGGCTATTGCTGCCTCGATAGATAGTCTGTATTTCTGGATCCTCTCAGGGCGGAGCCCTGCGCCCCTACGCTAAAATCGCCAATCCAAAATGCCCGACTCCTCTTCCCACCTCACCCCCGACGAGCTAGAGCGCTGGCGCTTTGGCCTGGCCCAGGCCAACCTCAACAATATTCTCTGCCACTGCCGCGACTGCGACGAGACCTGGATGGCCTCTGACGATGAAAATCTAGCCTGCACCTGCGGTAGCCGCCGGGTCGAGTACATCGCCTGCTGGCAGTTCCCCGACGATTGAGGGGCTGTAAGAGAATGGTGAGAAACCGGGTTTCTGCCCAAGTTTGTAGCTTGTAAACTAGCCTCTGCTAGAAATCGGGTCTCTGAGGCAAAATTTAACGACGTTCCTCTGTCATCAGAAACCAATTGTCCAATGACCTAGCTCCGCGTCGGAGTTTGGGCCGCAGGCGTGGTGCGCTGCTGCCGATGCTGCAAAAATTCCGCGAAGGTTTGCACCTCTGCTAGCAGAGACTCTGGCATGTTGTCGAGTAGGCGAAACAGGTTACCTTTGATGGCGCTGGGGCGATGTAAAAGATTCATTTGGGTCGCTTTCACCACCTCTACCCCCAGGGTTTCGCGAAATGCGGTGGGATTATCGTGGGTAGATCGCTTCAGCCCAGCCTCGTCCTCCAGACTTACCCAGTCGCCAAACAGTTCAACTAAAAACGCCTCATCGGGATCCAGCACCTCCACAATCGTCCCTGTGGTGCCGACCGGAGCCACCGTCAACGGCTCTAGGGCATTGCTCATCTCCCCACAGAGGGAGATTGCTTCGGTAAGCTGCACCTGATCGAATAGCTCAAATTGCTCCATCAGTTCTCTCCCCTCCGTTCTGGAATAGCGGTAACAAACCGAGCGGCTGTCTCCCCTGGGCGCACAATCCACCCTGTTCTAACCCACCACATTAAGCCGGTCTCTCCCCGCCCTGGCCAATGGGTAGAGCCTTGACCGGCAGGGCATGAGATTACGCCAAAAACGTCACCAGGGCTTGCAGCTTAGCCCAGGCCGCCCCACTAGCGAGAATGTCTTGGGCCAAGGTAATGCCTTCGGCCACAGTAGCCTCTAGGGTGTCGCCGTTTACCCGTTCACCCACCTTGAGGGCCAGGGCCGCATTCAGGGCCACCACATCCCGCTGGGCCTGGGTGCCCTTGCCCTGGAGCACGGCGGTCAGGATGGCGGTGTTTTCCTCAATTTCGCCGCCACGGATGTCGCTTAGGGGGGCGGCTGTCAGCCCTAGGGCCTGGGGATCAAGCACGGCGCTGATCACCTGGCCATTTTCGACCACCGATAGGTCGGTTTTATCGCCTAGCCCCGCTTCATCCAGCCGCTCTCGCCCGTGGAGCACGATCGCCTGGGGAATGCCCAGCTGATTGAGGGCGGCGGCCATGGCCGGTACCACAGCCCCATCGTAGACCCCAATCACCTGCCCGGTGGGCTGCAAGGGGTTGACCAACGGTCCCAGCAGGTTAAACACCGTGCGCACCTTGAGGGTGCTGCGCAGGGGGGCTACCGCCTTCATGGCTGGGTGCCAGCCCCGGGCAAACAGGAAGGTAACCCCCACCTCATCCAGCGCCGCTTTCACTCGCTCGGGGGCCGCAGCCAAGTTGACGCCCAGGGCTTCTAGCACATCGGCAGATCCCACCTTGCTGGAGGCGGAGCGGTTGCCGTGCTTGGCCACCCTTACCCCCGCCGCCGCCGCCACAAAGGCCACGGCGGTAGAGATATTAAACGTGTGGGCGCCATCGCCCCCGGTGCCACAGGTATCAATGCAGGGGGTGGCGTGGTGGAGTTTGCCTTCGCCCCCCAGGGATTGCCCCTGGAGCACCCGCGCCATGCCCGCCAGTTCTGCCGCCGACACGCCCTTGGCCTGGAGTGCGGCCAGCAACCCGCCCGACACCACATCGGGAATGCTCTCGCTGAGCCACCCACGCATCAGGGTTTCGGCCTGTTCTTGGTTGAGCGATTCGCCCACGATCAAACGCTGCAAGAGCGCTGACCAGTCTTGGGTGGGGGCAGTGGGCATGGCCTGGGTCACGGCGTAGGCTCCTGGGTAGGGGGCAGAATCAGGTATCAAAATCTATCTAACCCCAGAATGGCCCCTTTGGGCTATGGATGGGCCATGGGTGAACTATCGGTGGGCCAGAGGATGCTAGGGGTATTGAAAAATCCCGATAGAGCACATAAGTATGTCAAATGCATGAATGTTAAGAATTTTGTAATTTTTTGTTACCTTGTAACAGTGAAGGCAATTTATTCCATTTCCGGAGGTTCCATGACCTACACCCTAAGTGCTCCTGCAACCCTTTCTGTTGGTCTAGCTACCCCAGTATCCAGCGCAATTTCAGCCTTCAAGGGCTTAGCCACCGATGAGCAACTCGGTCTGCTCTGGGTGCTGTACGACAATATGGGCCAGGCCATCACCCCCGCTGCCCCAGGTGCCGCCCGCCTACAGTTTGCCGAAGGTCTGCTGGCCCAGGTGCGAGCCATGACTGGCACCGAGCAGCTTCAATTTATGCGCGACTTGGTAGAGCGCAAGAGCACCCCGGCCACCCGCGCCTACGGCGTGCTGACCAACAACACCAAGCTGGCCTTTTGGTTCCAACTGGCCGAAGACATGGGCGTCGGCACGGTGATTCCTGTGCCAGGTACCTACAAACTGGGCAGCGCTGCTCTGGAGCTGTTTGGCCAGATTGCGACCCTTGACTTTAATCAGCAAATTACCGTGCTGCGTCAAGCGGTCATCGCCATGGGTGTAGACCCCATCGGATAAGCCCCGTCGGATCAGTATTGGGCCCTTCGTTGGAACATTCTGACTCTGCCCTCGGGTAGATACTCGTCCTGACAGCGCCTCCTACCTTAGAACCATTGACGATTAGGAGAATGCCCATGGCGACTCGTACCGCTGAAGCGCCCCTGCACCTAGCTGCGGTTTCCCCCAGTGTTGATCGTTACTTTACGGGGTTTAATGCTGAAGACTATCGTGCCGTCGCGGCCCTATTTGAGGCCGATGGCGTACTGCTGGCTCCCTTTGAAGAGCCCATTGTTGGCCCTGATGCCATCTACACCTACCTGCAAGCCGAAGCGATTAACATGCGCGCCACCCCCCTGGCGGTAGAGGTGGCACCTAACCCTGCTGGCCCGACTCCATTGGAGACGGGCACCCAGCAGGTGGTGGTCAAAGGTCGCGTCAAAACATTGCTGTTTACTGTCAGCGTTCGGTGGATCTTCGAGCTTACGGCGACGAATACGATTCAATCAGTCGAGATTAAGCTGTTGGCCTCCCTGCAAGAGCTGATGCAGTTTGACCGAGCCTAGGACTAGGCCGCCTTCGGTACCGCCACCTGGCCCCAGGCGGCGGTCAGCAGCGATCGCCCCAGGTTCAGATGTTCAGGGGAGCATTGCCAGTCGGGGTGGGCCGTCAACAGCAGCGATTCTAGGGATTCGGCATCGAACAGGTGCCAGACCTCTGCCCCGGTGGACTGATCGGCGATCGCGTAGCAGTTGTTGGCGACACAGTGAATGGTGAGGCGATCGCTCAGGCCTGCGGGCAAGGTCAGCTCTTGGCCGATCGCTAGGGTTCGAAAGCTACGAATAGCCTGTTTAAAGGCCTCGAGGCTCTGGGTGGATAACCCCGACAGCACCAGCACCGAGCGCGGGTCGCCATTGACGTAGATCCAATAGCGGCGCAGGGGATCAATACCCTTGAGCCAAGGAGAGTCGTCATCTAGGCGATACCGGGGGGCTAAGGACAGCTCAGAGAACATCGGCGTTACCCATGGGTCGTAATCGACACCCTTAGCATCGTGTAATCACCCAGTTTTTCTCAACGTGTCGAAATAAAAGTATAGAAAGCCTGATAGGAGGCTTTACATTTTTTAATGAATGCGTGGCCTTGGCCCATCTTTGCGGCGGACAAGACGTCAGGATAATGCTGGCCACAAAAATACCGAAGAAGTTTGATGCTTGGCCAGGGCGCAGGGCTCTGCGCCCCTACCGGGGGTATCTTCTTTTTTAGAAATCTCCTCAGGTCACGGCCCCAGGGGCAGGTTAATCCGTAAACTCTCGGCGGAGCATCGTTACCCCTGGGGATGGCAGTAGGGCCGGCAAAATCAGGCTCTGGGCGAGGGGCATCTGTCCGTAGGTAAAGCCGTGGGGAATGTTGCCCAGGTGGCGGCACAGCTCTTCGAAGGCATAGGGGCTGCCGTAAACCACCACACCCCGCAGCTGGTGGGCACTTTGCAGGGCCTCGAGCCAGGTGGTGGCCAGGTGCATGAGGTTGGCCGACCCGCGAAAGGGATTCCCCCGCACAAAGATCTGCACCAGGCTAGGGTTCAGATCATCCCCCTGGCGATCGCCCTGGGGCCACTGCTCACACCCCTGGGTATCCAGCAGCTTGAGGCGGTAGTGATGGCTTTGCGGCCAGGCGATCGCAGCCGCTGTGCGATCTAAATAGCGGCAGTCTAGGACATCATCTACGATCACCACATTGTCGCCAGGGGCCTCCTCCGTGCAGGGATCTACCTGACCCCGCACTGTCATCGAGGCGGTGAGGATATCGGCAGCTAGCTGCCGCGTTCTAGGCTGAGCGACCCCATGCCACTGCACCGGGG
>JAIXUR010000105.1 GCA_027483425.1 Cyanobacteriota bacterium
CCAGGCGAGCAATCCTGGTGTTAGGAAAGCACAAGCTTAAATCTTAAAAAAGGAACTTTACTCAGCTGTGTTGGGCACTTCCCACCGATCGAAGCCATTACCTTTTAGCGTAATCAACTGGAGATTTATGATGTTGACGAAAAAAATTGATAACATTTTCCTGGGATTTGTTCTGTGCCTTTTGATTTTGGTGGGTATTGAGCAAAGCATGGCCATAGCAGCACCGCTCCCAAAGGCCGAAGCAATATCCCTAGGCAGCATACAAACTCTGCCTGATTCCCCCAGCCTAGAATCAGCCGTCGATCGCTTTCTCACGTCAATTCCAGCCGGTTATTACACGATTGCCAATGTTGAAGGGCTAAAAAATCAGCTCAAGAAGCCTCAAACTCTCTTGGTTGATGTACGAGAACCGGCTGAGTTTCGGGCGGGGCACATTCCAAACGCCATTAATCTGCCGCTGCGCACCCTGGCGCATAATCTAGATCAGGTTCCGTACGATCGCCCGGTCGTACTGTACTGCTCCTCTGGCTATCGCTCCGCCATGGGAGTGATGACTCTGCACCTGTTGGGCTATGGGAATGTACAGGGCTTTCCGCCTAGCTTTGTGGGTTGGCAAACCGCTGGGGAGGCGATCGCAAAACCATAACTAGGCACGATACAGCATCCTAACCAGCGCCATTCGTCGCCATTTGGCTGACAATCTTTTGTACAATTTGTACCCCTGTTACCGCTTGCCAGCCAAACAACCCTAGCAAAATCAGGTTCAGCGAAATATGAAGGCTGCGTACCCAGTCATGTTTCTGCATAAAAGGCACCAGTGCCGAAGAGGTAGAAATTAGCCCTACCATCCCTAACCCAGCAAACAGATGGGGGCCAATCACAATCTTGCCGCTGGTGAAGTAGGTCACGGTGATGCCGCCGATCGCCCCCAGCACCATCACAGCCAGCAGAATAGAACCGATTTGGTGGTGGCGAATGGCAAATCGACCTTTGACCAGGGCTTTTTTAGCCTCTCCTTCAGCCAATCGTGTCCGCCGCACCTGTACTCCCAAATACAGGGCATAGAGGGCGATGGCCAACACAATCCACATCATAATCGGGTGAAAGAAGCTGAGGTAGGGCTTAAGCGCTACAAGGCTGTCTAGCGTCATGATAGTTATCTCCAAAGGGTTTACGCGGCTTGAGTTGTTATATTACCTGGGCTAGGCAATGCTTAGTTTTTATCCGTGAGCGATCGCCATTCTCCAATCACCTCAGGAGAGATAGTCAAGATAATCTCGGATAACGTGAGGGTGGGAAGGGTGATCTGTAGCGGAATCGCTGGGTCTAACTGCATCAAGATCGGCTGTAGATCATACTCTCCAAAATTGGGTTCCATTTGGGTTTTATCCGCAAACATTTCTTGGGATACATCGGTTGCCGTTAGTGTTTTACCCAGTAGGTCAGTCAGAATAAGCGGCTGCGAATGGTCAAGGGCCACTGTGCCTGGAAATCCAACCAGGCGAAGGTATAGAGTAGCCGTATGATCAGGGCGACTGCGTTTGAAAGCGATCACTTGCCAGCTACTACCCTGCTGATCCTTGAGAGTTTGGCGTGACTGGTAGACCATCTGCCCTGGGGCCTCTTCGAGCTGACGAATGGCGGCTTGAACCGGCGCGATCGCCAGATTGATCGTCATGCCCCAAATGACCAGGCCAAGCAGACATGCTGACCCAAGCCACCGTAAATTTGCTTTTAGACCCACGACTTTTATCCTCAATTTACATCACAGTTCGCTGATAGATTTTGGGAACCACTATGTTGATGACTTTAGTACGTCGATCCTGGCCGACCATGGTTTGATTTCTGGGTTGAATTAAAGAAATAGATTGATTTTGTTATTAAACGTAAGAAAAGACGGTGCTCCCTAACCCTCTAACCATCATGGCTTAAAATTTTTTGCTGTACTCCATTCATTAATCAACCAATTTGCCCACGAAATCAAACCATGGCCTGTCACGATGGTTCACAGATTCAGGAAACTAGATAACTTAGAGGAAATTCCATGGGCGCTACAATTGACAATTTCACCAAAAAGCTGCACGACAATCTGGAGGCGGTCGAAGATCGGGCTAAATCCATGCAGAAAAGTATCCAGTCTGCCCCCAAGAAGACCCAAGCTGAGATTCAGGCAAAGCTTGAAGCTGCAAAGGCCAATCTGGACAAACGAAAGCAGGAATTTGATGGCTACCGAGCCAGGCTCAAAGTCCAGTTTGAGGAGAAAGAATCTGAGGTGACCTCCCACGTTGAGGAATGGAAAGCAAGTCGTGAAGTCAAGCACCTCGGCCATCGGGCCGATAAAGCTGAAGACTATGCCAATACGATGACATTCCTTGCCGTAGCGACCATGGAAGAAGCTGAACAGGCCATATTGGAAGCGATCGCGGCCCGGCTAGATGCCACAACGGCGGCGGCGCCTATCGAGCAGTAAGCTAGCAAGGGAACGCGCTTAATCGAAGGTCAGCCCCATGCCCAGACATCACAGAGAACGCCACCGGACGGGCCGCATCGGCTGGCTGCGGGCCGCTGTTTTGGGTGCCAACGACGGCATCGTCTCCACCGCCAGCCTGATCGTGGGCGTCGCCGCCGCCCACACGGCTCGCAGCGATGTCCTAGTGGCTGGGGTGGCGGGCCTAGTGGCTGGCGCGATGTCCATGGCCGCCGGGGAGTATGTCTCGGTTAGTTCCCAGGCCGATACTGAACGGGCTGACCTGGCGCGGGAGCAGAAAGAACTCGTGGCCGACGCAGGCTCTGAGCAGGATGAGCTGGCCGCGATCTACGTGGAGCGGGGCCTCGATCGGGCCCTAGCCCAACAGGTCGCCCAGCAGCTCATGGCCCACGACGCCCTGGCCGCCCACGCCCGCGATGAATTGGGCATCTCCGAAAGTCTGGCGGCTCGACCCATTCAAGCCGCGATGGCCTCAGCCGGGGCGTTTGCCGTCGGGGCGGTAATGCCGCTGCTCACCGTGCTGGTAGCGCCCGAATCGAGGTTGGTGCCCTTTGTCTTTGGCAACGCGTTGATCTTTCTCACCGTGTTGGGGGTGTTGGCGGCCCGAGCCGGTGGAGCCCCCGTGCTGACAGCGGCCTTTCGCGTTGCGTTTTGGGGCGCGATCGCCATGGGGCTAACGGCGGCGGTAGGGGCCCTCTTTGGCACGGTTGCGTAACGGGCGAACGATCCAGAGCGCTGATACCCAATCCGAAACTTCAACCCAAGGAGACCACATGTACTACAGCAGCGGCAACTACGAAGCCTTCGCCCGCCCGCGCAAACCCGTGGAGGTGGAGAACAAGACAGCCTGGTTTGTCGGCTCGGGCCTAGCGGCACTGTCGGGTGCGGCCTTCCTGATCCGCGACGGCCAGATGCCGGGCAACCGGATCACCATCTTGGAGCAGCACCAGTTGCCCGGTGGCGCACTGGACGGCATCAAGGAGCCGAAAGCAGGCTTCGTGATCCGTGGCGGGCGCGAGATGGAAAGTAACTTCGAGTGTCTGTGGGATCTGTACCGCTCAATCCCGTCGCTGGAGATCGACGGTGCCAGCGTACTCGACGAGTTCTACTGGCTCAACAAGGACGATCCGAACGTCTCTTTGCAGCGCGCCACGGTGAATTGCGGCGAGGACGCCCATACCGACGGCCTGTTCACCCTCAGCGAGCGGGCGCAGAAGGAAATCATCCATCTCTTCCTGTCCACCCGCCAGGAGATGGAGAACAAGCGCATCAACGAGGTGTTCGGGGAGGAGTTCCTGAACAGCAATTTCTGGCTCTACTGGCGCACGATGTTTGCCTTCGAGGAGTGGCACTCGGCGCTGGAGATGAAGCTGTACCTGCACCGCTTCATCCACCACATCGACGGTATGCCGGACTTCTCTTCACTGAAGTTCACCAAGTACAACCAGTACGAATCGCTGGTGCTGCCGCTGGTCAAGTGGCTGCTGGACCATGGCGTGGTGTTCCAGTACGGGACTGAGGTCACCGATGTCGATTTCACCATCGCACCTGGACGCAAGCAGGCCACCCGCATCCACTGGTGCAGGAACGGCGGCGACGGCGGCGTCGATCTCGGTGCCGATGACCTGGTATTCATGACCATCGGCTCGCTCACCGAGAACTCCGACAACGGCGATCACCATACTCCGGCGAAGCTCAATCAGGGGCCTGCACCAGCCTGGGATCTGTGGCGGCGGATCGCCGCGAAGGATCCGGCATTCGGCCACCCAGACGTGTTCGGCGCGCACATCCCCGAGACCAAATGGGAGTCGGCGACCGTCACCACGCTCGATGAACGCATTCCGAGGTACATCCAGGCGATCGCCAAGCGCGATCCGTTCAGTGGCAAGGTGGTTACGGGCGGCATCGTGACTGCAAAGGACTCTTCCTGGCTGCTCAGCTGGACGGTGAACCGTCAGCCGCACTTCAAACAGCAGCCCAAGGACCAGATCGTAGTTTGGGTCTACGGGCTGTTCGTCGAGAAGCCCGGTGACTACGTGAAGAAGACCATGCAGGACTGCACCGGCGAGGAGATCACCCAGGAATGGCTCTACCACCTGGGCGTACCGATCGAGGATATCCCCGCACTGGCCGCCACCGGTGCGAAGACCGTGCCGGTGATGATGCCCTACATCACCGCATTCTTCATGCCGCGCCAGGCCGGTGATCGGCCAGACGTGGTACCGGAAGGATCAGTCAACTTCGCCTTCATCGGCCAGTTCGCGGAATCCAAACAGCGCGACTGTATCTTCACCACCGAGTACTCCGTGCGCACACCGATGGAGGCTGTCTACACACTACTCAACGTCGAGCGCGGCGTGCCGGAGGTATTTAACTCCACCTACGACATCCGCATGCTCCTGGCCGCGTCGGGCCGTCTGCGCGATGGCCAGGCGATCGGCATTCCGGGGCCCGCGTTCCTGCGCAACCTGTTGATGAAGAAGCTCGACCAAACTCAGATCGGCGTCCTGCTCCATGAGTTCGGGATTGTCGCGGACGACTGACGGCTTCAATAGAATGAGCGATCGCTCCCCTGGAGGAACCAGCCATGGACACAGCAATCAACGGGAATGCCACCAAAACTAAGGGCATGGGTTCGATGCTCCATGCCCAGGGCGTCGCCTTTCGCCTGTGGGCACCCCATGCCCAGGGCGTTGCCGTCGTGGGCTCGTTCAACCAGTGGGACGGCACCCAGCACCCCATGCAGGCCGAGGAGAATGGCTACTGGTACACCACCGTAGCCGAGGCCCAGGCGGGCGATCAGTATCGGTTTCTGCTGTCCACCGCCCAGGGCGACATCCAGCGCATCGACCCCTATGCCCGCGAGGTCACCAGCTCGGTGGGCAACGCCATCGTGCATGACCCGAGCTTCGACTGGCATGGAGACGATTTCCATCTAGCCCCGTGGAACGAACTGGTCATCTACGAGCTGCATATCGGCACTTTTAACGACCAGGAAGACGGCGACAGACCGGGCCAGTTTTCCTCGGTGTCGGCGCGGCTTGGCCATTTGAAAAAACTTGGCGTCAATGCCATTCAAATTATGCCGATCGGCGAGTTTGCGGGCGATCGCTCCTGGGGCTACAATCCCGCCCATATTTTCTCGGTGGAGACCGCCTACGGTGGCCCACTGGCGTTCAAACGATTCGTTAAACGCGCCCACCAGGCCGGAATCGCAGTACTTCTAGACGTGGTTTACAACCACCTCGGCCCCAGTGACCTCGACCTTTGGCAGTTTGACGGCTGGAGTGAGCACGATCGCGGCGGCATCTACTTCTACAACGACGATCGCGCCACCACCCCCTGGGGAGAGACCCGACCCGACTATGGGCGCAGCGAGGTGCGTCAATACCTTCTCGACAACGCCTACCTGTGGCTCAACGAATACCATGTGGATGGCCTCCGTTTCGATGCCACCATCTACATTCGCACCTCCAACGGCCCCGGCAGCAACGATTTGTCCGACGGCTGGCGGCTGCTACAGGAGATCAATAGCCTAGTCGCCCAGCACTTTCCGGGTCGGATCACCATCGCGGAGGATCTACAAAACAACCGATGGCTCACCCGAGATGTGGGCGCGGGCGGTGCGGGATTTGGCTCCCAGTGGGATGCCAACTTTGTCCACCCCATCCGCCAGGCGGTGATCGCGCCAGCGGACGAGCAGCGCTCCCTGGGTGCTATTCGCGATGCCATTCAGTACCGCTACAACGATGACGCCTTCGAACGGGTGATCTATAGCGAATCCCACGACGAGGTGGCCAACGGCAAGGCCCGAGTGCCCCAGGCGATCAACCCAAATGACCCCAAGGGCTGGTACGCCCGCAAGCGTTCGACCCTGGCGGCGGCCATGGTGTTCACCGCTCCAGGCATTCCCATGCTGTTCCAGGGGCAAGAATTTCTTGAAGGCGGTTGGTTTCGCGACACGGTACCCGTCGATTGGGACCAAAACGACGAGTTTCACGGCATCGTGCGGCTATACCGCGACCTGATTTGGCTGCGATTGAACCGCGCGGGCTTTACCCACGGCCTCTGTGGACAGTTTACCCAGGTCTACCATCTCAACGACGATCGCAAGGTGATGGCCTTTCACCGCTGGGACAAGGGCGGCCCCGCCGACGATGTGGTGGTGGTCGCCAATTTCTACCACGAGGCCCAGAATGACTATGTGATCGGCTTCCCGGCTCCCGGCCCCTGGCGACTCCGCTTCAACAGCGATTGGCACGGCTACAACGATGATTTTGCCAACCACCCGAGCACCGATGCGATCGCCCAGCCCGGTCTTTACGACGGGCTGCCCTGGCACGGCTCAGTGTCCATTGGCCCCTACACGGTGCTGATCTTTTCGCAGTAGCCAGGGATGGGAGCGGCGGCGGGAATGGCTCTGGGACAGCATCAAGGTAATATTTGCAGTGCAGGCGCAGTACTAGGCTGCCCACCGACAGTTGTGAGATTTGGCCCAGCGTTGATTAGTATGGGTTACCAAAGGACTGGCCAGGGGTATAGTACTAACTAGCCTATAATCTGGCGCTTAAATACCGTACTCGTTCATGAATCAGCGCCACCTTCCTAACAATAATCGCCCTAGAGAGCATCGCAGGCTGGGTAGTCACCAAACCCCAATTTTCTTGGTTGTTCTCGTTAGCACACTACCCATTGCTATTTTGTTAGTCGTCTCCTATTTTCAGGCGATCGCCTATGCAAAAAATAATTTAGAAAGCATTATAAAAACCGCCGCGATTGAAACTAAAGAACTGTTAGGCGATGCCGATAACATCTTACATCGTAGCAAAGTAGACCTTCAGAATGCGGATCCCCAAACCGCTGCCAAGATTCTACAGCGGGAAATTTATAATGATTTTCGCTTTCGCGAAGCAGCGATTATCAACTCAGAGGGGTTGATAGCTGTATCTAGTTTAGGCGTTGTAGACCCACCCCTACCAATATCTCCTACTATCAAATCTAGCTTTGATCTAAATAATCCTAATCTGCAAATACTGGGGCCGGGTCGATCCCAGATTATGCAAGAGCAATCGATTATCTTAATACTAAAGGGTTCGGGAAATATAGGCGGGATTTATCTGCTTGTCGATCCGGCAATTATCACCAATGTTTTAACATTGATTCCTGATCTAGATCTGGGCTCAGACGGCTTTATTGCCTTTATGAAAAGTGATGGACATCTACTCAGCTCGGTTGGAGCACCGCCTCAAGATATATTCTCTCACCTGTACAGTCCATCACCTCGGGCTATCCAAGTCACGCAAACCACTGACGACGGAAATATTACAATTGTAGGCCAGGTCAGTCGCCAGTGGGCCCTGCGATACTGGCGGCAAGAATTGCTCATTGCCGCCCCGTTTACCCTATTAATCAGCGGCCTGTTAGCTTACCTCTTCCTCCGCCAGGTGCGTCAGGCGAATACCCTAGACTTTGAGCTCAAGCGGGGCCTGGCTCACAATGAGTTTGAAATTCACTATCAGCCGATCATCGACTTAGAAACCCGGCGCTGCATCGGCGCAGAGGCCCTGTTGCGGTGGCGACATCCCCAGCGGGGTCTGATTTATCCCGGCTTGTTTATTCCTATTGCCGAGCAGACGGGTTTGATCCTACCGATGACCGAATGGCTGCTTGAGCAGGTGATTCAAGACCAAGCTACCCTGGCTCCACGGTTTCCAGAACTGTACACCACGATGAATCTCTCCCCAACCCAGCTTAATACCGGGGATGTAGAGCGTCTGATTGAGACGCTGAGACGAGTTAAGGATGGCTTTCAGCCCACACTTGTATTTGAAATCACTGAGAATACCCTGGTTGAAGAGCATGGGCAAATGGTACAGGATGCGATCGCCCGCCTCAAACTCTGGGACATTCGTTTTGCCATTGATGACTTTGGCACGGGCTACTCAAATATTGGGTATTTGCAGAGACTTGATGTAGAGCAACTCAAGCTCGATCAGCTCTTTATTAAGGGCTTAGAATTTGATAACAATATGGTTCACATTGTAGATAGTTTGATCGATTTCGGCGATCGCATGGGGTTAACCATCATTGCCGAAGGCATCGAAACCGAAACCCAGTATCAGTATCTCCGAGAACGAGGGGTACGCTATGGCCAAGGGTGGCTGTTTTCTAGAGCCCTACCCCTAGAAGAGTTTGATCGATTTCTTCAGGCTCAGGAGAAATAAGCGATGCGCCTGACTCGAATGAGAACCACTGTATAGGGGATAGGGGCAGGGCTTGGTGGGTCACGCGGGGCCGTGACCCATCAAGCGACTCTACTGAGCGGGGGGCAGGAAACAGGTCGGCGGTGCAGCGGGTGTCGGGGGCCTGCTGGGGGTCATTCACAAAGGCCACGCCGATATCTTTAGCACACTGGGAGTAAACGATCGCCCCATGGCCCGTGCTGGAAAAC
>JAIXUR010000584.1 GCA_027483425.1 Cyanobacteriota bacterium
CAGTCGACTGATCTACTGTGAAACCATTGTGCTAGATGAGGTCTTACTGGCAGGTCCGGCGATCGCGGCCAATCGTACGGTGCTCTAGATCCGGAGTTAGATAGGGTGCGTCATCGTCCCGCGTGACGCACGCTAGAACGTCGGTACAGAAACCCGGTTTCTCGGCCAGAAGACAAGTCATGCCGTTAGCGCAGCGACGAAGAAACCGGGTTTTTAGCCATACTGTACCGGTGCTCTAGGAATAATTGAGATGATCTACTGAGCGGTTCTCGGTCGTGAAATCCGCTACGGTCTACAGCAGGCTAATCCAGCCGAATGGAAGGTGCCGAAGCGAGCACCAGCGCACCGGCCTGCATCCGCTCAACGTCAGTCTCTGACCACGATCGCGGCCCATGGCAGTGGTGGGCGACTAGCAACCCCCACAATGTTTGGTTGGTCAAGATCGGCACGGCCAGATTGGCCTTTACCTGTAGGTAACGCAAGAAATCACGGTGACACTCCTCAATCGGTTCAGTTTCAATATCGGCGATCGCCCGAACTCGACCGGCCAAATAAAGTGCCGCATAGCTATCGTTAAAGCACTGGTCAGGGCCAGTCGAGCCAAAGATCGAGAACCTATCGTCACTCAAGGATTCAAAGGTAACTTGCCACTGCCACTGGGTATAAAAATGATAGACCACCACGCGATCGACCTGTAGAAAACTCCTGAGCTCGTTGGTGGTGCTTTGCACTAGCTTGTCTCGCTGCATGGTCTGCTGCAAGTGCTGAAAAACTCGCCCCAATTCATCAACTTCTGAGGTGGGTCGTTTAGCATGGACAGTCGGATCAAATTGCATAAACACAACCAAGGAAGGGGTCGATTGATTGACTTCAAGGCAACGAAAATCAATGGGATAAAGTGGTTGTTAATTAATGATTAATGAATGGTGACTTGAATTTGCGATCGCCTAAGCAGCGCACTGACAGTCAAATAATTTATCCCATGATCACTGCCTATTCGTTTCATTCTTAGATATTTCTTAAGCTACTTTTCGAAGTTCCCCTTGGCGATTAATCCCTGAGTCTAACGACCCTAGCGTTATCGTCTAGCGTAACCCATCAACCCCCGGCGGTGGGTTAATCGCCACACCATCCCCTAGAACATCGTTTAATACCGCTCTCCACTGATTTGGCTGAGTCGATGCCATATTCAGCCAGGGTATACTGTATATTGGCATATCGGCCTAATGCGGGCAGCCCCCACCCACATTATTACCCTTGACAAAAGAACATGTGATCTGGTTGACGTCCTAGTTGAATTCCTGCCTCGCCTGGCCAAAAAGCTTAAAATGCCCCCCATCAAGTCTTTTGCTAGGTCGACTCAACGCCGCAAACTATCTTTCACGGCACCGCTGAAAGCCATGATTAGCAGAGGTCACCAGCTAGCTGTAACCATCTCGCCCACATCTCGCCCTAGATCCCACACCCTCACCATCATTATGAAAGAGCAGTCCCAAAGAAAAAATGACCCCCGCTAGGATTTTAGTTGTAGACGATGAGCTAGAGCTTCAACGTCTGATCAAGCAAAGATTTAGAAGACAGATTCAATCTAACCAGATGGATTTTGTCTTTGCATCTAGCGGTGTGGAAGCGCTGCAAAAGCTGCAACAGGATCGACAGATTGATATGGTACTGACCGATATCAATATGCCAGATATGGATGGTTTAACCTTTATTCAGCGGCTACCTCAAATCAGTCCAACGCTCAAGGCCGTAATGATCTCCGCCTATGGTGATATGCCCCGGGTGCGCCAGGCGATGAATGGGGGAGCGTTTGACTTTTTAACCAAGCCCCTTGACTTTCAGGATCTAGAACGGACGATTGAGCGGACCCTGGCTGTGGTGCGGCAACTCCAAGATCAACAATTGCAAGCCCAGAGGCACCAGGAGGAACTGCGCCAGGCGGCCTTCCATGATGAGCTGACCGACTTACCCAACCGGACTTGGTTAAACCAGCACCTGCAACACCTGTTTAAGCAACGAAAGCAGCCCCATCGAGGCGCGATCGCGCTGCTGTTCATTGATCTCGACGGGTTTAAGCCAGTCAACGATCAGCTCGGCCATCTGATCGGTGACCGGCTGCTCAGACAGGTGGCCCAGCGGCTCAAGCTTTGTCTGCGGGAGGGAGACCTGGCGGCGCGCATGGGCGGCGATGAGTTTGTCATTGTGCTGGAGGATGTCCAGGATGTGGCGATCGCTGTGGCCGTGGCCGATCGTCTAGAACAACAACTCATCCAGCCGTTTGATCTCAATGGGCTCCAAGCCCAGATCAGTGCCAGCATCGGCATTGCGATGAGTAGCCAAGGAATTGGGCACCCTGAAGATCTGCTACGGGCGGCTGATGTGGCGATGTATGCCGCCAAGGCCCAGGGGAAAGGATGCTACGTCATCTTTGACGAAGCCACACATCAGGCGTAAACTTACCAGGTATTAACTGTCCTACCCCAAGAAAATCTTGTTTTAAACCATTAGCCGGATCATTTCGATAATAAATCACGTTTAAATCATGCCGCCGATCAAAATTCTAGTTGTAGATGACGAGGCTGAACTAGGTCGTTTAATCAAACAACGCTTTAGAAAGAGAATACAAGCGAAGGAATTTGACTTTTTGTTTGCGCTAAATGGGGTGGATGCGCTGAGGTGTTTGCAGGAAGATCAGGAGGTGGCTATTGTCTTAACGGATATCAATATGCCCCAGATGGATGGCTTGACTCTGATTGGCAGGCTCTCGGATATTGATAAAACCCTCAAGGCCGTGGTGATCTCTGCCTATGGTGATATTCCCAACATTCGCAAGGCGATGAACCGAGGGGCGTTTGACTTTCTGACCAAGCCCATCGACTTTCAAGACCTGGAAGTCACCATTCAAAAAACCCTAGAATGTGTGCAACAGGCCCGTGAAAAGCAGCAGATGATTCAAACGGCCCAGGCTGCCTTAGTTAGGGTCGCTTTTCACGATGCCTTGACCGGTTTGCCGAACCGCGCCTGGTTTGTGGATCAAATCGCCGGGGTGATCGAGCGCCGGGATCAAGAAGCCGATCTAAACTACGCCGTATTGTTTATTGACCTCGATCGCTTCAAGCTGGTGAATGACAGTTTAGGCCATGGCATTGGCGATATTTTGTTGCAGGAGGTGGCGAAGCGCCTCACCACCTGCCTACGCGAACCCGACGTGGTAGCTCGCCTAGGCGGTGATGAGTTTGCCATTCTGCTCAAGGGAATTCGGAATGATGACTGTGCGCTAGAGGTGGCCAAACGGGTGCAGGAGCAGCTCAAGCAGCCCTTTACCCTAGAAGGCCTGGAGATTTTTTCGGAAGCGAGTATTGGCATTGCTCTGGGCGTGCAGAACTACCAGCAACCCGAGGATCTGCTGCGGGATGTCGATGTGGCCATGTACTGTGCCAAGGCCCAGGGCAAAGGGCAGTATGAGGTGTTTGACCCCGTGATGCAAATTCGAGTCCGAGAGTCGCTGCTGCTGGAGAATGATCTACGGTTGGCGATCGCCCGCGACGAACTCAGTCTCCACTATCAACCGATTATTTCGGCGGCCACCGGCCATCTCAGCAGCTTCGAAGCCCTGGCTCGCTGGCAGCATCCGGTTGAGGGCTGGGTTTCTCCGGCCAAGTTTATTCCACTAGCTGAGGAAAATCGATCGATTATTCCCCTTGGCTGGTGGGTGTTTCAGACCGCCTGCCGTCAGATGCGCCTTTGGCACGAGCAGTTTCCGGCCCAACAGCATCTAAAGTTAAACGTTAATTTCTCAGCGGTACAGCTGCAACAGGTGAACCTGGTTGAGCAGGTGAATAATGTTCTCCAGGCCACAGGACTGAATGGTCGGTCGATTAAACTGGAAATTACCGAGAGCTATTTGCTGGAAGATACCGTGGCCCAGATTGAAGTTTTGCGTGGCTTAAAGGGGCTGGGCATTCAAATCTGTATTGATGATTTTGGTACGGGCTACTCCTCTTTAAGCTGTTTGCATGAATTCCCCATTGATACCTTAAAGATTGATCGGTCTTTTATTCGGCGTATTGATCCTCAGTCGGGCAGAAATTTGGAAACTGTTAGAATGATCATTACCCTAGCCCACAGCTTTGGCATGGATGTTGTTGCTGAAGGCATTGAAAGTGCGGATCAGCTCCAGAAACTCAGGGATCTGGACTGTGATTATTTCCAAGGTTTTTTGATTTCTCGTCCGATGGACAGTGAGATGGCGAGCCGGTTTCTAGACCACAGCCAAGGTTGACGCCAAGGGGATGCATTTTTATGGAGCCGAGCATGGAGCCTACTAAGATTCTGGTTGTCGATGATGAGCTGGAGCTGGAGCGCCTGATCAAGCAGCGGTTTCGCAAGAAAATCAACTCTAAGGAAATCGATTTCATTTTCGCCTCCAATGGACTAGAGGCGCTGCAAAAAATACAGGAAGAAAGTGACATCGATCTGGTGTTGACCGACATTAATATGCCTCAAATGGATGGCCTGGAATTGATCGATGCCCTCTCAAAAATGAGTGACTCGTTGAAGGCCGTGGTGATTTCAGCCTATAGCCACACCGCCAATCTTCGCCAGGCCATGAATGTGGGTGCTTTTGATTTTTTGACTAAGCCCCTTAACTTTAGGGAACTAGAGCAAACCATCGAAAAAACTCAAAAACATGTTCAACAAATTCGAGCTCGGCAATTAGAAGCAAAAAACACACTACTTGAGCAGGAAAAGCTCAAGCTAAAAGCACTGCAAGACAGCATTAGTACATCGCTATCCCACGAGATAAATACACCGCTAAATGGCATTCTTGGCTTCACAGACTTGCTACTAAAATACTACGCTTCAACCTTTGAAGCAGATGTTTTAGACGCTTTTCAATGCATTTACAACTCCACGATTCGACTGGAGCGACTATGTCATAATTTTTTGTTTCATGCCCAGTTTGAAGTGCTAGTTACAGATCCTGAAAGATTGCTAAAACTGAAACAGGAAATCACCCATTCCTCCCAGAGTTGGTTTTTAGAATGTGCCGATTTCCAAGCGGCCAACTATAGTCGCCTGGCCGATATAGAGATGCAGATTGACAGTGCCCCAGTCCAGATCTCAGAGACTCTGCTGAGAAAGATCGTCAAGGAGCTCTTGGATAATGCACTGAAGTTTTCTGAACCGGAAACGCCTATTTCGGTGAGGGGGGTTAATTTGGGTCAGTGGTTTAAGGTGGTGGTGAGCGATCGCGGTCGGGGTCTATCTCCCGAGCAAATTGCCAATTTAGATGCCTACGTCCAGTTTGATCGAGACGAGCATGAGCAGCAGGGCATGGGGCTAGGGCTGGCGATTGTTAAGCGAATTGTGCAGGTTCACGAGGGCCAATTTATAATCGAGAGTACCGAAGGCAAGGGCACAACGGTGACTATTGAGTTGCCTGTTGCAGAGTCCGACTTAATTAGTTAATCCAAGTTCTGGCCCGAGTGCTGAGGTGACGTGAAAGATGACGTTTTTATCGCCTGTGAACGGCTTCAACCTCCGCCATCCTAATTTCCCCTACCGAATTACTCAGCTCATCTCTGAAGGCTCCAAAACCCTGATCTATCGCGGTGTGCGCACCAGCGATCAGCAGCCTGTGGTGCTGAAGGTGCTCAAGCAGCAGCCCCCTAGCCTCGACGATAGTCTGCGGCTGCGCAACCACTACAGCCTCACCCAGGGGCTGACTCTGCCCGGTGTGGTTCAAACCCTGGGCTTAGAAACCTATGGGCAGGGTTTGGTGTTAGTGATGGCTGATACGGGTAGTCTCTCCCTGGGGGACTATGTCCAGAGCCACCCGCTGTCGCTGCCAGAGTTTCTGTCTATTGCCATTCAGCTCGCCAATGGGCTGGCGGGCTTGCATGGGCATCGCATCATTCATAAAGACATCAAGCCGTCGAATATTTTAATTCAGCCCGAGACTCACCAGGTCTGGTTGACTGACTTTGGGTTGGCGTCGCAACTGCCCCAGGAAAGTCAGGAACTGCAACCCCCTGGCATTTTGGCAGGCACGTTGGCCTACATGTCGCCGGAGCAAACTGGGCGGATGAACCGGAGGATTGACTACCGCAGTGATTTTTATTCCCTGGGGGTGACGTTTTACGAGTTGTTGACCGGGCAGCTGCCCTTTCAAAGCGATGACCCCTTGGAGTTGGTGTATTGTCATTTGGCGAAAGATCCCCCAGACCTCCGAGGTTTTCAAAACCTCGGAGGTCTGGCAAGTATCGTGCTCAAGCTGATGGCCAAGAATGCGGAAGATCGCTACCAGAGCGCGCTGGGTTTGAGGGTTGATCTAGAAACCTGCTTGGCGCAATATACGGCAACCAAAACTATCGCAGAATTCTCCCTAGGCCAGATGGATGACCTGGCGCAGTTCAATATTCCTCAAAAACTCTATGGACGAGAAGCAGAAGTATCCACCTTGCTATCTGCGTTTGATCGCGTTAGTGCAGGTGCAGCAGAAATGATGCTGGTGGCAGGCTTTTCAGGAATTGGCAAAACTGCGGTGATGAATGAAATTCATAAGCCCATTGTCAAACAACGAGGCTATTTCATCAAAGGTAAATTTGATCAGTTTAATTGCAATATTCCCTTCTCAGGATTTGTGCAGGCTTTTCGCGATCTCATAGGACAATTGTTGAATGAAAGCGATCGACAACTGACCCTATGGAAAACTAAAATTCTCGAAGCGGTGGGTGAGAATGGTCAAGTTGTGATTGAGGTCATTCCAGAGCTAGAAAGAATTATTGGATATCAACCTGCTGCTCTCGAATTATCCGCTAGCGCGGCACAGAATCGATTTAACGTCCTGCTTCAGAGATTTATTCGGGTTTTTACGACACCGGAACATCCGCTAACAATCTTCCTAGACGACCTGCAATGGGCGGATTCGGCTTCTCTAAACCTCTTGCAATTGTTGATGCAGGATGTAGGGCATCTCTTGATTTTGGGAGCCTATCGAGATAACGAAGTATCTTTAGTGCATCCATTTATTCTGACAGTGCATGGCTTGAAGCAAGCAGGGGTAACGATCGATACAATCGCCTTGCAGTCCCTCAGTCAAACCGACATCAATCAGTTGGTTGCGGATACCTTAAGTTGTGACCTTGCCTACGCAAAGCCACTAGCCGATTTGGTATATCAAAAGACCCAAGGTAATCCCTTTTTTACCACCCAGTTTCTCAAAACACTGCATCAAGAAGGGTTAATCCAGTTCCAAGTGGTTGATGAGAGCAGCCAAGGAGGATGGCAATGCAATCTCAGCCAGATCAAGATCCAATGCTTAACTGATGATGTCGTGGTATTCATGGCGCAACAGTTACAGAAGCTTCCTCAAAATACGCAAGCCATGCTAAAGCTAGCTGCCTGTATTGGATCACAGTTCGACTTGCAGACTTTAGCAATTGTTTCTGAGCGATCGCAAATAGAGACCGCTACCGCATTGTGGAAAGCAGTGGCAAAAGGCTTGATCGTTCCCCTCAATCAAATCTACAAGTTCTTTCAAATGGATTCAGAAGTTGTTCGAGAAAATTCTTCTGGGTTCCGAATTGAGGATTCTGGTTACTGTTCCTACCGATTTCTTCACGATCGCGTACAGCAAGCAGCCTATTCTCTCATCCCAGACTCTCAAAAAGAAGTCGTTCACCTAAACATCGGTCGACTGCTTTTGGCTCGTACTTCCCTCAGCGATCGCGAGTTATTACAATTTCATATTGTAAATCAACTTAATCGAGGAGTATCTCTGATTTGTGACTCAAGAGAGCGCAAAAAACTGGCTCATCTCAACTGGCGGGCTGGAGAAAAGGCAAAGGACGCTACCGCCTACGAAGCTGCCATGAATTATCTCGAAATGGGATTACAGCTTTTATCGTCACAATCTTGGCAAAACCAGTACGCTTTTAGCCTTGAACTGCATCAACTGGCGGTCGAAGTTGCCTATCTTACCGGTGCCTACGATCGCATGGCAACGCTGATGGCAATCGGCTTACAAAATGCTACGAATCACTTAGATCGAGCGAAATTCTACGAAATTCAGATTCTAGCGTTATTGGCGCAAAATCAGGCAAGGGCTGCGGTGGATTACGCTCGCAATATTTTGCCCATTTTTGGCGTGCGCTTTCCCAAAAATCTATCCAAGCTGCGAACCATTCTAGAATTCTTTGCTACGCTCTATCGCATGGTGGGCAAATCCCCTCAAGATTTGCTCAAATTGCCTGCCATGTCCGATCCCTACAAATTAACAGCCTGCAATCTGTTCAATGCTATGGGTGCAGCTTCGGCAAGAGGGATGCCAGAGATTCTGCCATTTATGACATTTATTGGCATCTCTCTCTATCTGCGTTATGGAAATATTCCCAAATCGTCGATGGCATATACGATCTATGGTTTTTTACTCTGTGAGAAGCTCGGACGCATTGATCGCGGCTATGCCATTGGTAAAGCCGCGATCGCCCTGTGCCACCAAACCTCATCAAAAGAAGCCTTGGCTCCCACCCTATTTCTCTGGCAGAGGTTTATTGCCTATCGTAAGGAGCCCCTACGTGACTTGTCTCCTTTGCTATTGGAAGCTTATCAAGTGAGTTTGGACGTTGGGGATATCGAATATGCTGCCTATAGTCTCTGTGTCTATTTTACCCAAGCCTATTGGACGGGACAGAATCTCATGGACTTGAAGCGGGATGCGATCGCCAGTCGTTCGGCTTTGCAAAAGCTCAAGCAACGCGCCATGACAGATATGTTCGCTCTCAACTGTCAGGGCTTAGAAAATCTCACAGTCGAAACTAAGGATGTTTGCCAACTGATTGGTCAGTTCTTTGATGAGACCACGATCGCATCAGACGATCCCCAGCTACAGGTTTATGCGAGTTTTCGCAAACTCCATCTGGCTTTCTTGTTCGATCGCTATGGGCTAGCCTTGGAACAGATCGCGATTATTGAAACGCTGCTAGAAACGCTTAATGGAACGTTTATCAAAACGCTTCTCTATTTTTATGATGCTTTGGTGAGGTTGTCACTGTATCCAAATCTGAGTAAATCCCAACAGAGAGAATTTCTAGCTAAAGTCAAGACTGATCGAAGACTTCTTTCGAAGCTGGCGAAATCTGCTCCCATGACTTATCAGCACAAGTTGCTTCTGGTGGAAGCAGAAAATCTGCGCGTCTTAGGTAAGCCCAGCCAAGCAGGAGAACTTTACGATCGCGCCATTGCTGGTGCTAAAGAAAACGACTATATCCAAGAAGAAGCGATAGCCAACGAACTTGCCGCAAAATTTTATCTCGACTGGGGAAAAGAAAAAATTTCTCAAGCCTATATGATTGAAGCCTATTATGGCTATGTGCGTTGGGGTGCAGCCACCAAAGTCATCGACCTAGAAAATCGCTATCCCCAACTCCTCGCACCGATTCTTCAGAACTCCCTTGGTTCTGACCAGAAAAAATCTATTATCTCCTCTAGTAGAACCTCTGAAGCAATAGATTTAGCGACTCTGCTAAAAGCATCTCAAGCGATTTCTGAAGAAATTGAACTTCCAAAACTTTTGGTTGCCCTCCTAAATATTGCAAATCTTAATTCTGGAGCAGATAAATCTGTTTTACTGCTGCAATCAGAACAGGGACTGCAAACTGTCGCCCTAGTAAAATCTGAACAGCCTTCGCAAATCTTTCCTTCTCCAATATCGTTAGAACTCAGTGAAGATGTGGCGATTGGGATAGTCAATCAGGTTAAGCATAGTTTAGAACCCGTAGTGTTGAGTGACGCGCGGCAAGATAAACAGTTTATAAGCGATCGCTACATGCTAAGATGCCGACCTAAAAGTATTCTTTGTATTCCCATTCTGAAACAAGGCAAGTTAATAGGAATTTTATATCTAGAAAATAGTTTAACCGCAGGGGCATTTACCAGCGATCGGGTCGAAATATTAAATTCTCTCTGCTCCCAAGCAGCAATTTCCCTAGAAAATTCCCATCTATATCAACAGTTAGCTAACTACTCAAAAACCCTAGAACAGCA
This sequence comes from Cyanobacteriota bacterium, assembly GCA_027483425.1. Taxonomy (GTDB): domain Bacteria; phylum Cyanobacteriota; class Cyanobacteriia; order Phormidesmidales; family Phormidesmidaceae; genus Nodosilinea. Next base: position 10,054 of record JAIXUR010000584.1, read on the forward strand.
AGTAGAAGAGCGTACCCAAACCCTACGAACTAGCGAGGCGCGTTATCGCACGCTGGCAGAAACCTCCCCTGTAGGAATTTTTCGCAATGACAACAGCGGTGGCATGATTTATGCCAATCAACGTTGGCATGAGATCACTGGACTAACCAAGGTCGAAAGTATTGGTGATGGTTGGCTCCAATGCATTCATCCCGACTGGCGCGATCGCCTTTTTAATGAATGGGACTACATCACTCAAGAGGGATCGCACCACTATATTGAATCCTGTCTCCAGATGCCTGACGGGACGATTAAATGGGTCTACTATCAGGCTCAACCCGAAAAAGATGCCCAGGGCAATATTATTGGCTATGTGGGCTGCCTCACCGATATCACTGACCTCAAACAAACGGAAGCTGCTCTGGAGCAACTCAACCAAACTCTACAACGTACCCTCACTGACCTGCAAACCACCCAAGCCGAACTGATCCAATCGGAAAAGATGGCGGCCTTGGGGCAACTCACCGCCAGCGTTGCCCACGAAATCAACACCCCCCTGGGGGTCATTCGCGGGGCCACAGACAATATGGTCGCGGCCTTCCGCACCTCCCTCAGGCAATGGCCTGAATTCATGCAATCTCTCACGCCCTCCCAGCAGCAGGATTTCCTGGCGTTGGTCGAGGCCGCTTTGCAAACTCAACAGTCCATTTCCACTCGAGAAGAACGTCACCTGCGGCGACAGTGGCAGGCCGAGCTGACCGCCCAAGCCATTCCCAATGCCGCCCGGCTCGCCGATCAACTCAGCCGGTTGGGGCTGCGTTCGGCTTTGCCGTCTCGCAGAGAATCGACCCTCGAGGCCTATGCCTCGATTTTGCAGGCCCCCAATGGCTCCGACCTGTTGGAGATGGCGAACACCCTGGTTTTGCAGCAGCAGAGTGCCCGCAGCATTCAGCAGGAGGTCGATCGCGCCGCCAAGATTGTCTTTGCCCTCAAAACCTACAGCTACCAAAACGACCAGG
>JAIXUR010000416.1 GCA_027483425.1 Cyanobacteriota bacterium
CCTATATTTAAGCTACTACCTCAATCTGCCCTCTGGCCCCGCCATCGTGCTGGTGGTGTCGGGGCTATTTGCCCTGGCGTTTTTGTTCAGCCCTCGCCACGGGGTATTGACCCGAGCGGGGCTCTGGCGCTGGCCCTGGCGAGTCGGTGCTTGATCCTGGCGCGCCGAGAGCAGCGGTGCGGTAGGCTAAAAAACCCGGTTTCTTCGCCGCTGCGCTCACGATATGACTTGCAGGCTGGCCAAGAAACCGGGTTTCTATACCGACGTTCTAGCGCCCAGATTGGCCCCGTTTGAGGCAGAAGGCTATTCCAGGGTTAGCAGAAAGCGGCCTTGCTGCCCCCCTTCGTAGCTGTTGACGATCACCGTATAGTCTCCGGTGCTGGGCAGAGTCACTATGATTTCAGCGTCGGTCGTGCTGGAGCTGGCATCGTCATTTTCGGCAATGCGGTTACCGGCTGAGTCGATCAAAATCAGATACGTGTCGAAGTCAGAGCTTTCGAGCAGAATACGTATCTGCTGGCCCGCCTGGCCCGTAAAGGCAAATTCTTGATAATAGGACCCATCTTGCAGCGTGGGGTCGCCGGCTCCCAGCTCACCGGCAATCTGCTCTGCCCCGCTGCTGGCAGCACCACCCCCAGACTGACCGCCATCGCCCTGGCTAAGGCTGAGCTGGTAGTTGCCCAGCTCGCCCTCCGCCAGACTGTTGGCCAAAATAATGTACTCCCCGGTAAAGGGCAACTGCACCGATATCCGGGAGCTCAGCCCACCACCGCCGTCATCATCTTGTACGGAAAAGTCGTCGCGATCGGGGGCAATCAAGATCAGGTAGGGGTCGATCTCTTGGCTGCTCATGTCGATGGTAATGGTTTGTCCAGCCTGCCCTTCAAACCGATAGGGGTTGTAGAGGCTGCCATCGGGCAGTACATTGCTGCTGTCGTCCAGTTGTCCTTGCACCGTCGACCCCAAGGCAATGGGGACAGGCTCACGATTGGTACGGTTAGTGGGTACTGTTGCCGAGGCCGTGCCCGATCGCACCGACGCTAAAAAGGGCTGCACTTCATTGATAGGAATGGCAAAACCAATCCCCACATTGCCGCCGTTTTCACCGGTGGTAAAGATGGAGGTGTTCACCCCGATCATTTCGCCATTGCGGTTGAGCAATGGGCCACCCGAGTTGCCGGGGTTGATGGCCGCATCGGTTTGAATCACGTTGCGCTCGGTGTCGATGCGGCTCACAATGCCCACGGTGAGGGTGCCCTGGAGGCCAAAGGGGCTGCCAATGGCAAAGGCACTCTGGCCCACCCGCACCGAGTTGAGGGGGGCAATGGTCACCGTAGGTAGGCCCGTGGGGTTGCCCCGCAGGCGCACTGCCGCCAAGTCTAGGCGACTTTCTCCGTAACCGACCACATCACCCTCAAAGGTACGGCCGTCAGACAGTTGCACGGTTACCACCGACTCGGTACCCACCACGTGGGCATTGGTCAGAATGAGGCCGTTGGCATCGATAATGCTGCCGCTGCCACCCCCGTCAGAGGTCGTAATGGCCACCACCGCCGGGCTGACCTGATCGTAGACCCGAATGGTGGTCGCTTCGTCTACCGTGGACTGGGCCAAGGCTGGGGCCAGCCCCACGCCACCCATGCGGGTGGACAACTCCGTGGGCAACCCGCATGGCAGCAGTGCCAGCAATGTCCCCAGCATCAACGAACCCGATGTCAACCGATTGAACGCTACCTCTGCCATAGCCCTCTATTGAAAACCTGCTTTAGAACATGCCACTGAGGCCATCAGGGGTAATGCCTGATACCTCTTATCTACTATTACCTAGGATTCCCTTCCTTTCAGGATATATCTCTGGGCTGATCAGGGGGCAAAGCCCAGCGCCACTTTCTAGACAGGCACGGTGGCCACCACCCAGTGGGTGATGGCCACCGTGCCTAAAGGTAGGGGACTGGCCCGATCGGATGTTCCCAGCCTAGGGGTTCGGATCCGACACCGGCAGAGGGGCCTAGCCCCGCACTAGCTCGCTCTATTGGCTGACTGAGGGGGCTCTGAGCACCGGCAGGGCAGCGATCGGGGCGCTGCCTTGGGTCAACTCAGCCTCGGCAACAAACACCTGGCTGAGACGATCGGTCAGCTTTTGGGTGGTGGCGTCGTAGATTTGGGTCAGCATTTTGGGGTAGAAGCCAAACCCAATAATGGGCACCAGCAAGCAGGCAATGATAAACACCTCGCGGGGCTCGGCATCGACCAGCTCTTGATGCTCCAGCAGCTCTTTGTTCTCAGGCCCGTAGAAGATTTCCCGCAGCATCGACAGCAGGTAAATGGGGGTCAAAATCACCCCGATCGCCATGCAGATGACCGCAATCAGCCGAAAGGTAAAGCTGTAGGCATCGCTGGTGGCAAAGCCCACAAACACCATGAGTTCTGCCACAAAGCCGCTCATCCCCGGCAGTGCCAGGGAGGCGAGGGAGCAGGTGGTAAACATGGCGAAAATCTTTGGCATCTTTTTGCCGATACCGCCCATCTCATCCAAAATCAGGGTGTGGGTGCGATCGTAGGTGGCCCCCACCAAAAAGAACAGACTGGCCCCAATTAACCCGTGGGAAACCATTTGCAGCACTGCGCCGCTCAGCCCCAGGTTCGTGAAGGAGGCAATCCCGATCAGCACAAAGCCCATGTGCGAAATTGACGAATAGGCGATTTTTCGCTTCAGGCTGCGCTGGGCAAAGGATGTCAGCGCCGCGTAGACAATGTTCACACAGCCCAAGATCACCAGCACCGGGGCAAAGTAGGTGTGGGCTTCGGGCAGCATGCCCAGGTTCATGCGAATCAGGGCATAGCCGCCCATCTTCAGCAAAATACCGGCCAGGAGCATATGTACCGGTGCCGTGGCTTCGCCGTGGGCATCGGGGAGCCAGGTGTGCAGCGGAATAATTGGCAGCTTGACGGCGTAGGCAATCAGAAAGGCTCCGTAGAGCAAGAGCTGCATCCGCAGGGGATAAACCTTCTCCGCCAGGGCCGTCATATCAAAGGTGATGGTATCACCGTAGAAGGCCATGGCCAGGGCCGCCACCAGAATGAACAGGGAGCCCCCGGCCGTATAAAGGATGAACTTGGTGGCCGCGTAGAGTCGCTTCTTGCCACCCCAGATCGACAACAGCAAGTACACCGGGATCAGCTCCAACTCCCAGAACAGGAAGAACAGCAGCATATCCTGACAGGCAAAGACGCCGATCTGGCCCGTGTACATGGCCAGCAGGAGGAAGTAAAAGAACTTGGGCTTCAGGGTTACCGGCCAGGCGGCCAAGGTCGCTAGGGTGGTGATAAAGCCCGTCAGCAGCACCAGGGGCATCGATAGACCATCTACCCCGAGGGACCACTTCAGGTCGAGCTGGGGCACCCAGGTATAGCTCTCAACCAGTTGTAGGCCGGGCTGGCTGAAGTCGTAGTTGAGGTAGAAAGCGGCCACGATGAGCACAAAGTCGATCAGGCCCACCGCCAGGGAGTACCAGCGCACCGTCTTACCATTGTCGTCGGGCAAAAAGGGGATCGCCACGCAGGCCGCCAGTGGTAGCAGCGTAACGGTCGTTAACCAGGGAAAAGTCGCGAGGTCCATAAGGCTGTTTCTCGTCGCGTTCTGCTGAAGGGGCAAACCCAAAGGGTCAAACGGTCTTAGCTATGACAGTAAGGGTAAGAAATTAACGTTGAGAAGCCATTGAAACAGTTTTTATACGAAGGGAAGAAAATCTAAAGATTCTAATGTCATCACCCCAGGCCATGGCCTGGGGTGATGACATTGAGTCACGTCACCCCAGACAGCAGAACGAGACCCAGCACCGCCCCAAACACAATGAGGGCATAGAACTGGGCACGACCATTCTCTAGGTATTTCAGCCCTTCGCCGGTCACTAGGGTCACCAGGCCGGCCAGGTTGACCAGGCCATCTACGATGCGGATGTCGATGTCGAGCACCTGCTTGGCTAGCTTGCGGCTGCCTTGGACAAAGACAACCTCGTAGATGTCATCGATGTACCACTTGTTCAGCGACAGGTTGTAAAGCGGTTTGATCGTCTGGGCGATCGCACCGGCATCAATGACTTTGGTGCTGTACATCAGAAACGACAGGATGATGCCAGCGGTGGCGATCGCCACCGAGCTACCCGCCATCAGCGCAAACTCGCTCCAGTCAAAGGCCTCTGCGGTTTCTAGGACGGCCTCCACCTCCCCAGGGGGGTGAATAAAGGCCTCAAAGTAGTTAGCAAAGGGGGTTCCCACCAGACCAATGAGCACCGAGGGCACCGCCAAGGCCATGAGCGGAAAGATCATGGCCAGGGGCGATTCATGGGGCTCGTGGGCATGGCTGTGGCCATGGTCGTCGTGGTCATCTTGGACAGCGTCGAGGGTCAGCTCCTGGGGGTTCATGGCCCCCGGCCCGAGGGACATCCCCATGCGCTGCAGCTGAGCCCGTTTCAGGTCGCGACGAATGCCGTCGTCATTGCCCCGAAAGGTGCCCTCAAAGGTAGATAAATACATGCGGAACATGTAGAAGGCGGTAATACCCGCCGTAACCCAGCCCACGGCCCACAGCAATGGGCTGACCGCAAAGGTCGAGCCCAGAATTTCATCCTTCGACCAAAAGCCGGCAAAGGGCGGGATACCGCAGATCGCCAGGGTGCCAATCAGGAAGGTATAGGCCGTGACGGGCATGTACTTCCGCAGGCCACCCATCAGGCGCATGTCTTGGGCCAGCGCCGGATCGTGGCCCACCACCGACTCCATACCGTGAATGACGGAGCCAGAGCCAAGAAACAACATGGCTTTGAAGTAGGCGTGGGTCATCAGGTGAAAGAGGCCTGCACTGTAGGCTCCCACCCCCATAGCCATGACCATGTAGCCCAACTGCGACATGGTTGAAAAGGCCAGGCCCTTCTTGATGTCGTTTTGGGTAATGGCAATGGTGGCCCCCATAAAGGCGGTAAACGCCCCCGTGTAGGCAATCACCGTCATCACGGTGGGAATATGCTCGAAAACAGGGTACATGCGTGCCACCAGGAACACCCCTGCCGCCACCATGGTCGCCGCGTGAATCAGCGCTGAGATCGGTGTGGGGCCTTCCATGGCGTCGGGCAGCCACACATGGAGCGGAAACTGGGCTGACTTAGCCACGGGGCCAAGGAATACCAGAATGGCAAACACAGCCGCCATAGAGGCGCTGAGACTACCGGTATTGACCAGATCGGTGAGGCGCTCGCCCATGATCTCAAAATCAAAGCTGCCCGTGGCCCAAAATAGAGCCAAAATGCCCAACAGTAGGCCAAAGTCGCCCACTCGGTTGGTCACAAAGGCCTTTTGGCAGGCATCGGCCGCAGGTTTGCGGTCGTACCAAAAGCCAATCAGCAGGTACGAGCACATGCCCACTAGCTCCCAGAACACGTAGACCTGGAGCAGGTTGGGGCTAATCACCAGCCCCAGCATGGAAGAGCTAAACAGGCTGAGATAGGCGTAGAACCGCACATAGCCCGGGTCGTGGGCCATATAGCCATCGGTGTAGATCATCACCAAAAAGGCGACGGTGGTGACCACCACCAGCATGAGCGCCGCCAGGTGATCGATGGTGTAGCCCATCTGGATGTGAAAATCACCCGCCGAGACCCACTCAAACATAGCTGTGTAGGGAGGATGACCCTGCACCTGGCTCCAAAAAATTGCAAAGGAAAATACCATCGCCGCCCCAATCAGGGAAACGATGAAGATGGCCGCTGGCTGCCGCAGCTTGCTGGTGGCCTCGCCATAGGAGATTAGCCCAGTACCCACCACCACGGCCCCCAGGAGAGGCAGCACCGGCACTAACCAGGCGTATTGATAAAGCGTATCTAGCGTGTCTACAGAATTCATCTTGACTGCCTACTCCAAGAGCTTGGGTGAGTTGGCAAAAAACCGATTACATTCTGACATACCCTTCCCCAAGGAATAGTCGGTCTCGTAGCAAAGTTGGGGGAATTTGGAGGCGATCGCGGCCAATTTTCCCACCGTTAAGGACAGCCAGGGTAGCCGTCGAAGGCCCCTAAGCGCTTGCCCTAGGGCGATTGTGTCGATCTAGACGGTGGGGTAGTAATTTTCTTAAGAAAGATGTCCAATTCTTTGAGCCATTGCTCGCCGATAGCAAAAACTATTCATTAAGCCATAATTAAGCAGCCTGTGGAATCCATATAGCATCCATATGAATAATCAATAGCTGACCAAGGAACGATTGATACGTGTTGGCAGTGCAAGGCATAGATTTTTTTTGATGCTATGAAGCTTTGGCTAGTCTGTTTTTTAATCCTGTTCCTGGGGGCTGAAGCCGCCCAGTGGTTGGGCCAGCTGCCCTGGATGTCCAGCCTAGAGCTATCGCTGCCGCTGACGGTGATGGGAGGAGTTGGGCTGGCGATCGCATCCAACTACCGCCATGGGTCTCGCGTTGACCCACTCCCCCCAACCTCAGAGCCCTCGCCCCTGCCAAGCATCATGCCGCCCCCCAGCCCCCCAGCTGAGCCTCCCGTTCCCTCCCCTAAGGCCAGCC
>JAIXUR010000022.1 GCA_027483425.1 Cyanobacteriota bacterium
AATTGCGAAAGCCTTTACAAAGCAGACGGCTAAAATTAAAGACCCAAAAATCTTAGCGAAAATCAGGAAAACCATCGAGCAAATTGGTGAGTCTTCTACTCTACAAGACATACCTGCACTAGAACCCTTGCAGGGTTTTCCCAACTACTACAGAATCAAATTCGACTATCGCTATCGCATGGGTATCTACTACGATGGTGGTGATGTCGAGATATTGAAGGTGGGCAGCCGAGAAGGCTTCTACAAGGAGTTTCCGTTTTAGGGCAGACACTTGAGTGGACGCTGGCCCTCAGAAATGATCTACGCTGAAGGTCTAGGGTCCGTCAATTGACCCTGTCGCCCCCTCCGTCTCTCCCTATGCTACGCCTCAGCCAAATTAAACTGCCCCTCGATCATCCCGAAGCCGCCCTGGCGGAGGCCATTCTCAAAAAGCTGCACCTGGCGGCGGCCGACCTGAGCGACTACACCATCGTCAAGCGCAGCTACGATGCCCGCAAGCGGGGCAATATCACCCTGGTCTACATCGTGGATGTCGACACCCCGAAGGAAAAAGCGCTGCTCCAGCGGTTTAAAAAAGACCCCCAGGTGTCGCTGGCCCCCGCCATGACCTATCGCCCCGTGGCCCAGGCCCCTGGCGACGGCTCGGCGGCTCGCCCGATCGTGATTGGCACCGGCCCCTGCGGGATGTTTGCGGCGCTGCTGCTGGCCCAAATGGGGTTTCGCCCCCTGGTGCTGGAGCGGGGTAAGTCGGTGCGCGATCGCAGTGTCGATACCTTTGGGTTTTGGCTCAAAAAGCACCTCAACCCCGAATCTAACGCTCAGTTTGGCGAAGGGGGGGCGGGCACCTTTTCCGATGGCAAGCTCTACAGCCAGGTCAGCGACCCCCAGCACTACGGGCGCAAGGTGCTGACGGAGCTGGTCAAGGCCGGGGCGGCTCCGGAGATCTTGTACATCAATAAACCCCACATTGGCACCTATCGCCTGGTCAAAATCGTGCAGAACCTGCGGGCCACCATCGAAGCCCTGGGCGGTGAAATTCGGTTTCAGAGCCGGGTCGACGATATTGATATCGATCGCGGCCAGGTGCGCGGGGTGACCTTGGCCAGCGGCGAGTACATTGCCAGCGACCATGTGGTGCTGGCGGTGGGCCACAGCGCCCGCGATACCTTTCAAATGCTCCACGACCGGGGCGTCTACATGGAGGCCAAGCCCTTTTCCATTGGCTTTCGCATTGAGCATCCCCAGGTGTTGATTGACCGCGCCCGGCTGGGTGCCCAGGCCGGGCACCCGCGCCTGGGCTCCGCCGACTATAAGCTGGTGCACCACTGCGACAATGGGCGATCGGTCTACAGTTTCTGCATGTGCCCCGGCGGTAAGGTAGTGGCCGCCGCCTCTGAGCCCGGTCGTCTGGTCACCAACGGCATGAGCGAGTACGCCCGCGATGAATCTAACGCCAACAGCGCCATTGTGGTCGGCATCACCCCCGACGATTATCCCGAGGGGCCGTTGGCGGGCATTGACCTCCAGCGCCGGTTAGAAGCCCTGGCCTTTGACCTGGGCGGCGGCACCTACGAGGCCCCCGGCCAGCTGGTGGGCGATTTTCTGGCCAACCGGCCGTCGACGGCCTTTGGCGAGGTGCAGCCCTCCTACAAGCCGGGGGTGAAACTGGGGGATTTGAGCCAGAGCCTACCCGACTATGCGATCGCAGCGATTCGAGAGGCCCTGCCGGCCTTCGACCGGCAAATCCACGGGTTTGCCATGGACGATGCGGTCTTAACCGGCGTCGAAACCCGCACCTCCTCCCCCCTGCGCATTACGCGCAATGAGCAGTGCCAGAGTATCAATACCACCGGGCTATACCCGGCGGGGGAAGGGGCGGGCTATGCGGGGGGCATTTTGTCCGCTGGCATCGACGGCATTAAGGTGGCCGAGGCCGTCGCCTTGAGGATCGTCGCCGGATGATCGGGGGCGCAGGGAGCAGCTTTGACGGTGCAGAAATGAGCCGCGATCGCAGAACACCCGTAGGGGCGCACCGCTGTGCGCCCTGGTTGCAACGGGCAAGATTTTCCCAAGGTGTTGCCTGGTAACGAATATTTGGCGATCGCAGGAAATCCGATGCCTAGAGCACCGGTACAGTATGGCCAAAAACCCGGTTTCTTCGTCGCTGTGCTAACGATATGACTTGCATTCTGGCCAAGAAACCGGGTTTCTGTACCGACGTTCTAGCTTCCTCAGTCAGAGGTTGTTTGAAGACAATTTCCCGCTTTAAGTTGATCCCCCCATCGTTATGCGGCCTGCTCGTCTCGGACTGTAACCGAGAGCTTTAAGCCTAAGCTGCTTAGAAGCTTAGCAATGAGCGGAAACCCAGGTACATCGCCCTGGGCAATGAGTTGATAGCAGGCTTCCCAGTTGGCATCGGAGCTACCTGAAGCTGTAACTAACGCTGTACGAGCTTCAGATACATTCTTTAAAGCCAGCAATATGTGATCAAAATCGCCATCTTCCAACACGGCATCTAGATAGGCCGCTGCTTCGGCTGTATCTTCTAATGATTTAATCAGATAGGCATGATAGCTTTTATGGGTTGCCATTGTACCGCTCCTGAAAGTCTGTCCAGTATTGTTTGGCTCTTGAGATATCTTGGCTTTGGGTACTTTTGTCACCACCGCAGAGCAGAAGAATAATCAAATTTTCTACCTGTGCAAAGTAGATACGGTAACCTGGCCCATAGTCTACTCGAAACTCTAGAACACCTTCCCCAACGGATTTAAAGTCTCCTAGGTTACCAAGTTCAACCCGATCGAGCCGTTTTTTGATTCTAGCCCGTGCCTGTCTATCGCGGAGTGTCTCTAACCAATGCTCGAAGGGGCACTGGTCGTCTGGTGTGACATAAAAGACAATTTCTTGGGGTTTTGCTTCCATTTGGAGCAGCTGGTGATTTCAGCAACCGGGTTTCTGTACCGACGTTCTAACTCCCCACGCGGGAGGGGGTGAGCTGAGGGCTGCCGCCACCGAGCGCAGGCGACTCCTCCAGCAGCAGCGAGCGAATCATGCGAGCCAACCCCCGCTGGGCCAACCCCGCCACCACCTGCTGGCCCATGGCCTGGGTCTCGGGCTTAAACAACAGCGTAGGGATGCGGGTCGCCACCTGGACAGCATCGAAGCCGGGGGTGTCCTTGAGAATGTCGAGAATGCGACGCAGGTGGTCGAGATCGCTGGGGGCCGCGATCGCCGCCGGGGGCAGATCGGGCTTGAGGCCCAGGCGGCGCTGTACGGCTGTGGTCAGGGTTTGCACCGTGGTTTGACCTAAGCTGTCGAGGCCGTTGATCAGCTCAGAGACAATGCGATCGCGCAAAAACAAGCCTCGGTCTGAGAACAAAAACTCCAGGGTCTGGTCGATCAGCCGATCCATGTCGTACTCGTCGCTGTCGCGGGCGTTGCGCAGCAGATTCTCGAGCCGGTTCCAGCGAAAGCTGCCGTCTTTGAACAGCAGGTCTTGCAATGAGGCCCTCAGCTCGGGCGATGGGTCGGTCAGCAGCCGCTTGGCCACGTAGGGGTAGGCCTTGCTCAACACCTTAAAGTTGGGGTCCACATTGATGGCGATGCCCTCCAGGGTCACCAGGGAGCGAATAATCAGCGCGTAGTAGGCGGGCACCCGGAAGGGATACTCGTACATCAGGGCCGAAAATTCGTCGGTAATGCTCTTAAAGTTCAGCTCGGCCACGCTAGCGCCCAGGGCGTTGCTAAACACATTGGCCAGGGCCGGAATAATCGGCGTCAGGTCAGTATCGGGGGTGAGAAAGTCGAGCTTGACGTAGTCGTTGGCCAGCCCCTCAAAGTCGCGGTTGACCATGTGCACCACCGCCTCAATCAGGCCATAGCGCTGGTAGGGCTTGACCTCGCTCATCATGCCAAAGTCGAGGTAGGCCAACCGGCCATCGGCCATGGCCAACAGGTTGCCGGGGTGGGGGTCGGCGTGGAAGAAGCCATGCTCCAGCAGCTGCCGGAGGGAGCACTGCACCCCCACATCGATCAGGTGGGTGGCGTCGATGCCCAGGCTCTTGAGCTTGTCGATATTGGTTAGCTTGGTGCCCTCAATCCACTCCATGGTCAGTACCCGGCGGGCCGTGTAGTGGGGATAGATTTTGGGAACGTAGATGTCGGCGATGTGGCCGTAGAGGTCGGCAAACCGCTGGGCATTTTGGCCCTCGTGGGTGTAGTCCATCTCCTCGAAGATGCGCTCGCCAAATTCGTCCATGATGGCGACCAGGTCGCTGCGAATCTGGCTGATGCGATCGGTGGCAAAACGGGCCAGGCCCCGAATGATGTAGAGATCGAGGGCAATGCGCTGGGCCAGACCGGGGCGCTGCACCTTAATGGCGACGGCTTCGCCACTGTGCAGTTTGCCTTTGTACACCTGCCCCAGGGAGGCAGCGGCCACGGGGCTGGTGGAAATTTCAGCGTAGATTTGATTGGGGGGTGCACCCAGCTCTTCTTCGATAAAGCGGTAGGCGATTTCGTTGGGAAAGGGCGGAATCTGATCCTGGAGGGTGGTGAGTTCTTCTAGAAAGATCGGCGGCACCAGGTCGGGCCGGGTGGAGAGGGCCTGGCCAATTTTGATGTAGGCCGGGCCTAGATTGGTCAACATTTTTCGCAGTTGGATGGCCCGCTGGGCCTCGGTTTGGGCGCTGCGGCCCCAGCGGCGATCGAGCCAGAGCTGCACAAAAAAGCTAACCAGGGGCAAGAAGATACCCACAAACCGAGCCCAGACCTGAAATGGGCGGCGGCGGTAGTGGGCCGCGATCGCCTCGGGGTCATAGCCATGCTCCTCGAAGGGATCTTGAGCCCTGGG
>JAIXUR010000117.1 GCA_027483425.1 Cyanobacteriota bacterium
ATGCCCTAGAGGCGGTGGTAGCGGTGCTATATTTAGAAACCCATAGCCTGGGGCCGGTGCGAGCTTGGCTAGACGAGCCTCTCCACCAGTTGGCCACGGCGGTACAGCAAGACCCCGCCCGCCAAAACTACAAGGTGGCCCTGCAAGAATTGACCCAGGCCCACAGCAAAGCGCTGCCCCAGTACCACACCACAGAACAGCGCCCGGTGGATGGCGACCCCCAGCGCTATGCATCGACGGTCTGGTTTCGGGAAACCTGTTGGGGGAGCGGCTACGGCCCAACCAAGAAGCAGGCCGAGCAGGCCGCCGCCACCGCTGCCTACGATCGCCTCCGCCAAACCCTTGCCCATGACCATGACCAGCCCCCTCCCGCTTAAACTTGCCATCTTCGGCCTGGGCCGCTGGGGCCACCACCTGCTGCGCAACTTTCTCGCCCTGCCCGGAGCCCAGGTGGTGGCCCTGGTCGATCCGGATCTAAAGCAACTGCAGGATCTGCGCGATCGCTTCCACCTCAGCGAGGCCGTGGCCTGCTACGATACCTGGCCCCAGGCCCTAGCCCACCCTGGCCTAGACGCCGTGGTCATTGCCACCCCCGCCAGCACCCACTACGCCATGATCAAAGCCGCCCTAGAGGCAGGCCTGCATGTCCTGAGCGAAAAACCCCTCACCCTGGAGAGCGCCACCAGCGCCGCCCTTTGTCCCCATCGGCCCCCAGGCTGAGGTCATAACAGTCGACCTCACGGAACCCCTAGCCGCCATGGGGCGTCACTTTTTAGACTGCGTGGCCACCCACCGGCCTTCCCCGATATCGTCGGGGCAAATCGCCACCGACCTGGTCAGAATCATGGAGGCGATCGCCACCGCCGTCGAAACGGGCGATCGGGTCGCGATCTAGGGCGAGCCTGTCACCGGATCTACCCCAAGGGTGAATAACACAGGCAGGAGATTCGAGCGATCGCTATATCCTCCTAGGCCACACCCACAAGCCTGAATGCTAAACAATTCATTGACCTGGCTTGATCCGCTTTCGGCTTCATGAACCCACAATAAGTTTGCTTTGACAATCTAACCAAGCAGGCTATACCTATATAGTAAATAGGGAAATTCCTGGCTTTGATATCAGCGCCGAGGGTTTGAGTTCCTGGCCGTCATCTGTAGATTCCTCTCTTTCTTTCGTTTAATCATGAATTATTCATACTGGTTTGCGGCCACAGCAATCTTAGGCGTCTGTAGTGCACCGCTCCAGGCTATGGCTACACCCGTAGACCTGCAGACCACCCCCTTAACCATGACCGAGGCCCTGGCTACCGAGCGTCACAGTGCCGCCAGTCTAAATAACATGGCGGGCGAACTGGGACAAAGCGTCGGCCAACAAAATAATCCTGAACTAGCCGAGTCTCCGTCCATCCCCCTCATCGATGAGGTTTTGAATAACCTGATGGATGATTCTGGAGACCTGAGGCTACCGATGGGTCTGAGGGTTTACGGTGCCATGGGCACGCCGTCCATTGGCTTTGGCTCTAGGTTTTAGGGTTAGTTTAAGCCTGGGGTGACCTCAGCCACTGGTCATCCGGCGCTAACCTAACGCCGATACATACCCCCAGCCCGGTATACTACCAAGGAAGGAAAAGTAGGATACCGGGCTTTGGGTGTTGATCTTCGCAGCTATGTCTTTATCGATAATCTTCAACCCCAGCATGCTGCCTATATGGGCTCGGTGTCGCTGGGGTTTTTGCCGCTGCCTGGCGATGCCTCCCTGTGGATAGAAATTTCCCCTGGCATTGAAATCAACCGCATCCTCGACATCGGCTTGAAGGCAGCGGTGGTTCGACCGGGAACCTTGATTGTAGAACGTCTCTACGGCCTGCTCGAAATTCACGCTGGCAACCAGGGTGAAGTGCATGCCGCCGGTCATGCCATGCTCGATGCCCTGGGTGTCTCCTACCGCGAGCGGCTGAAACCCCGCATTATTTCAAGCCAGGTGATTCGCAACCTCGATCCTCACCACGTGCAGCTGATTAACCGCAGCCGCCGAGGCAATATGATTGTGGCGGGCCAGACCCTGTACGTGTTTGAGGTAGAGCCTGCGGCCTATGCCTCCCTGGCCGCCAACGAAGCCGAAAAAGCGGCCTTCATTAATATTCTGCAAATTAGCTCCGTGGGCAGCTTTGGGCGACTCTACCTGGGGGGTGAAGAGCGAGACATTCTGGCGGCCCAGCAGGCCGTGCTCGCAGCCATGGAAGCCGTCCCTGGACGTGAGCAAGAGGGTATCCAGCGCCATGAGTAAACCGCCCCGAGAGCAGATTTCACCGGAAACTCGCCGGGATATTCGCCGGGCTTTTTTAACGCTGCTGGCCGTGGGGCTAGTGATTGGTGCCCTAACCGCTGCCGGCTTAGTCACGCTAATGAATCACTTCAACTTATTTGGGGTGCCGGAGCAGCGACAATAGGGTATTATCCCCCAGCTGTGGCTACACTGCCACAGGACGCGAAGCCTTAGGATCCGGCAGCTGCGTCGTAATCAGCGCCGCCGCCAGCACAAACGCGCTCGAGGCCCACAGACAACCCACCAGCCCAAACCACTGGTAAAACAACCCTGAGGTAATCGTGCCCAGCAGCCGCCCGCCCGAGTTAGCCATGTAGTAAAAGCCGACGTTCAAGGCCACGTCCTGATCTTCGGTGTAGGCCAGCACCAGGTAGGAGTGCACCGCCGAGTTAAAGGCAAACACAATGCCAAAGACAATCAGCCCACCGGTGACCGCAATGTCTCCCCGCACCCCAGCCATCAGGGTTAGGGCAATCAGGGCAGGAATGGCGGTCAAGAGCGAAGTCCAGAACAAAATGGTCTTGGCCTTGGGTACCACCTTGCCGGTGCTGTCTTTTCGCAGCAATTGCGGGGCCAAAAACTGCACCATGCCGTAGCCAATCACCCAGATGGCCATGTAAGTGCCCACCTGCATAAACCGCCAGCCCAGTACCTCGTACAAGAACACCGGCAGCGCCACCACAAACCAGACATCCCGCGAGCCAAACAAAAAGAACCGCGCCGCCGAGAGGACATTAATTTCTTTACTCTTTGAAAACAGCTGGCGAAAGGGCACCTTTTTACCAATCTTGCCCATGTCGGCGGGCAGCAGCGCCCCAGACAGCAAAATCACCATCAGCACCGCCGCCTGAATCAGCAACGCTGAGCGAAAGCCCGCCTGCTCCAGCAGAACCGCCCCGACAAAAAAGCCCACCCCCTTCAGGGCATTCTTCGACCCCGTCAGCATGGCCACCCATTTAAACAATCGCGACGACGCCTCCTTTGGCACCACCAGGCGAATGGCACTCTTAGAACTCATCTTGGTGAGATCCTTCGCAATGCCCGAAAAGGCCTGGGCCACCATGACGTAGCCCACCTGCACGGGCACCCTCCACTCAGGGTTCAGAAAGCTCAGCATCACCAACGCAAAAATTTGCAGGGCAATGCCGCCGTAGAGGGTCATGCGCAGACCCACCTGGGAGCCAATCCAGCCGCCCAAAAAGTTAGTCACCACACCAAACACTTCGTAGAAGAGAAACAGCGTGGCAATCTTAAAGGGCGTATAGCCCAGCACATGAAAGTGCAGCAGCACCATCATCCGCAGGGCACCATCAGTGACGGTAAACCCCCAGTAAGCGGCAGTGATGATCGCATAGTTGCGAAGGCTTTCGGGTTTGAAGGTGGAAGAGGACATGGGTAGATGGGTAGGGGGTGAATAAGAAAGGTAGGTGTATCAGTCGCGTAGCGTGGGTCAGGTGAAGCAAGAGCTCTCTGCCCCCCACATAAGGACCTGACCCACGATGGCCCAAACAGAAAAGACCGTTAAGCCGTAAGCACCCCTGCCATCAATGGACCTGACCCACCACAATCCAGGCCGGTGATGCTACAGGCTCTGCGCCACCTTACGGGCCAGCTCAGCCATCCGGCAGGAGTAGCCCCACTCGTTGTCATACCAGGCCAGAATCTTCACCTGGGTGTCATCCACGACCATGGTAGAAAGGGCATCGATGATCGAAGACCGCGGGTCATCCTTGTAATCCACCGACACCAGGGGTCGGGTTTCATAGCCCAAAATGCCCTGGAGCGAGCCATCGGCCGCGGTCTTCAGCAGCTGATTAACCTCCTCAACGGTGGTGGGACGCTCGACCTCAAACACACAATCCGTCAGGGAGGCATTCAACAACGGCACCCGCACCGCCAGGCCGTTCAGCTTGCCCTTCAGCTCGGGGTAGATCAGGGTAATCGCGGTAGCCGACCCAGTGCTGGTGGGAATCAGCGACATCCCCGTGGCCCTGGCCCGGCGCAGGTCTTTGTGGGGGGCATCCACAATGGTTTGGGTGTTGGTGTGATCGTGGATGGTAGTGATCACCCCGTGGCGAATGCCCAGCCCTTCGTGGATGACCTTGACCACCGGGGCCAAGCAGTTGGTAGTACAGGAGGCCGCCGTCAGCAGGTGGTGCTCTGCCGGGTCGTAGAGATGGTCGTTGATGCCGTAGACCACATTGAGAGCACCCTCTTTTACCGGGGCGGCTACGATCACTTTCTTGACGCCGTGGTCGTAGTAGGGCGCGAGTAACTCGGGGGTGCGAAACTTGCCGGAGCATTCCAGCACGATGTCTACGCCGTGGTCGGCCCAGGGCACCTCACCAGGGGAAGCCCCGCTGCTAACGCTGAGGGGGGTGCCGTCGATGGTGATTTTGCCGGTGTCTACGGCTTCGACATCCGGGGCCCAGCGCCCATGGACTGAGTCAAACTTGAGCAGGTGCGCTGCGGCTTCAGCGCCGCCCTTGATCTCATTGATGTGCACAAACTCTAGTTCTGGGAAGGCCCAGCCCGCCCGTAGCACCAGCCGCCCAATCCGGCCAAATCCGTTGACAGCAACTTTGACCATACGTTCTCTATCCCAGTGCGATCGCACAACACCCAAGCGCAGCAACCAGTGACTGGGGTGTGCACACCCCAGTCACTCCATCCGTCTCGATCAAATCTGTTATTTCAACAAAAGTTGATGCTTTTATTATTTCAATAAAAGTTGATTTGTCAAGTTGTCTGGACGACATCTCCTTAGGGACACCCCTTAGGGACAGGGGTCAGCACCCACTGGCGGGACGACTACGGCCTCAAGCTCGCCGACTACGAGGCCATGGGCATTGAGGAATATTGAAAAGGCTAAATCACGTCCCACGGCTTCAGTCAATGTCTCGCTGAGCGGCCCGTTCGTAAAGCTTGAAAATCAAGGTCGCACTACCGACATCATCCCAAAGATAGATAAATTTGTGCTTAGAAACACAGCAGGGAGATCAGAACTGGATTTACAGTAAGCCATCGTCTGTATACAGCACACAATTATTGGACTGTGGGCAACTATAGGACAATGCCTGGTCTCTTATTTTGTTGCTTGGTTGTGTATGTGAGCGTCGGCTCTTCACAACGATGACCGTAAAGCCTTTGATGGGGATTTGGAAAATTATGATGAAGCGATTTAAGTTTAAACGTGCGTCCCAACTGGCTTTGGTTTTGACATCAATGGCAATGCTAGCCAGCTGTGGTTCAGCTCCCACCTCTACTGCACCAGAGGCTGCTACAGAACCAACAACAGCTGCAGCAACCCCGGCCGATCAGCAAGAGTTAAAGGATGTTCGGGTGCAACTCTCTTTTCTTAAGCAGAGTCTAGATGCACCCTTAATTATTGCGATCAACAAAGGGTACTTTGCTGAAGAGGGGCTAAATGTTGCCTACGAACGAGGATTTGGCAACTCCGATACAATTGGCAAGCTGGGCACAGGCAAATTTGATTTTGCGTTTAGCGACATGTACAACACGATGGATTTTAATGAAAAAAATCCAAACGATCAGATTATTGCCGTTGCCATTACTCAAAACAGGGCTCCCTTTTCTGTAATCAGTTTGAAGGAAAGTGGTATTAGCAAGCCTGAAGACCTCGCTGGAAAGAAAATGGGAGCCCCTACAGGAGACGGGCCTCGCAATCTTTTCCCTCTATTTGCAGAGCAAGTGGGCATAGATCCCAACTCCGTAGAATGGACAACGATGGAGCCTAAATTGCGGGAAGCCTTTCTATTACAAGGGCAAGTCGATGCGATTACCGGATTTTCTACCTCAGCCTTGCCTAGCTTGTTGAAGGCTGGCAAAACCATGGACGACATCAATGTATTTTACTACTCAGACAATGGCTTAAATTTCTATGGCAACGCCATTTTAGCTAAATCAGCCTTTGTCAAGGAGAATCCTGACGTTGTGAAAGCCTTTGTGCGAGCCTATTTTCGAGGCTTTCAAGATATGCTAAAAGACCCCAGTGCTGCGCTAGATGCCGTCATTGCCTCTGACGATAGTAAGTTAATGGATCGAGAGGCTGAGAAGGTTCGTCTAGAGATCGCATTGCAAGAGATCTTTATCACGCCTGAAGTTGAAAAGGATGGCTTAGGCGGGCTCAATGATGAGCGTATGACAAAAACCATTGAGCAGGCGGTTCAGGGATTTGGCCTCACCTCTACCCCGGCCCTAGGTGACATTTACTCAGGCGAGTTTTTGCCTCCGGCAGAAGAATTGACCCTACCTCCAGCCAGCGATCGCAAACCGCTGATGTAATTAGTTTATCCCCCATCTTCGGCTGATATAGCTTAATTCGCCATACCAGCCGAAGAATTCTGCTCAGCATGGTCTGAATACAATCTTTGAAATTATGGTACAACCTACAACTGGTTCAGCTACGTCTGCATCGCAGACCCTGGACACATCACCACTGCTGGAATTTGACAAGGTCGGCCTAGAATACCCCTTTGAAGGGAGTATGCGCCGCATCATTGACGAAGTGAGTTTGTCTATCAAGCCTGGGGAGTTTGTCTCCTTTGTTGGGCCGAGCGGCTGCGGCAAGACTTCCATTCTAAGAATGGTTTCTGGCTTAAGCCCAGCCCCCTTAGGGGAAATTCGCTACCGGGGGAAGCCCATTACTAAGCCCCTCAATAATGTGGGTATCGCATTTCAGAATCCGGTGATGCTGCCTTGGCGGAACACCATAGACAATGTGATGCTGCCCTTGGAGATTGTCCAGCCCTATAAGGGTCAGTTTCGGCAGAAAAAAGCTGAGTTCGTCCATATGGCTCAGGATTTGCTGGCTACGGTCAGACTTCAGGACTTTCAAAAACAGTATCCTTGGCAATTGTCCGGTGGCATGAGGCAGCGGGCTTCTCTGTGTCGTTCGCTCATTCACCAACCGGAGATTTTGCTCCTAGATGAGCCCTTTGGGGCGCTAGATGCCTTTACCCGCGAAGAGATGTGGTCTATGTTGCAGGCTCTCTGGATGCGGGTCAAATGCGTCAGCATTTTGATTACCCATGACTTGCGAGAGGCGGTTTTCTTGTCCGATCGCGTATTTGTCATGGGGCCGCGCCCAAGCTCGATTATTTATGAAGAGCAGATTAGTTTACCTCGTCCTAGAACGCTGGAGATGGAACTATCCGATGAGTTCAATCATTACTTCTCCAATATTCGCCGTCATATTCACCACAATTAGTGGTTTTTCACCCGCAGTTGCATAACAGCATCGTCTAATATGGCCTCTTCTAATTTCGAGAGATTTCTCAAGTCTAAATCTGCCGGCTTTATACTCCCCCTGATTGCCACTATTCTGCTTTTTGCACTGTGGGAATTGGCTGTCATTATCTTCAAAATTCCTGAGTTTAACCTGCCATCACCAACCAATATCCTCAAGGCTGGTATAGAATTTGCGCCCCAGCTGCTTGCCAATTCTATCCGTACGCTATGGACAACGTTACTGGGCTTTTTCCTGGCCGTTATTGTCGGGGTTATTCTAGGTTTCTTTATTGGCTACTCCAAATTTGCCTACCTGACGCTTTATCCGCTACTGGTGGCTTTCAACACTATTCCGAAGGCAGCGATTGTGCCGCTATTTGCGATCTGGTTTGGGGCTAATGCAATTCCGGCAACACTGACGGCATTTTTGCTGGCATTTTTCCCGATCGCC
Organism: Cyanobacteriota bacterium; assembly: GCA_027483425.1. Classification (GTDB taxonomy): domain Bacteria; phylum Cyanobacteriota; class Cyanobacteriia; order Phormidesmidales; family Phormidesmidaceae; genus Nodosilinea. The sequence goes on from JAIXUR010000117.1 coordinate 8,028, forward strand.
GTTAACGTTGCCCTAGGGTTAGAGACCGTTGAACCTGAAATGAAGGATGTGCTGCAATCGCTGGGGGCTTCTCAGGTTGAAACGTTCCAAAAAGTGGGTTGGCCCCACACCTTACCCTACATTTTTGCGTCCCTCAAGATTGCGGCCTCCTTTGCCTTCATTGGTACCGTGATTTCGGAGTCGGTGGCCTCCAATGCCGGGCTAGGGTATCTGATTGTGCAGGCCACATCAGACTTTAATATCCCCTTGGCCTTTGCCGCACTCATCGTCCTGGCCATTATGGGTGTTATTCTCTACGGCTTCTTTATCTACCTAGAGAAAAAGGTGATTTACTGGGCCCGCTAGGTGGGTGATCAAAGTCTTCAGGCGGTACATTCAACCCTGGTTCCGTCGCCCAGTCCGATCGCTTTTAGCGATCGGACTGGGCGACGGTTTCTAATGCATCTTGGTTCTAAACCATTGCCTTAGCCGGGCCGCCACCGCCATACCCCCCGCCCCCCGGTGTGGCAATCTGGATGCGATCGCCCCCCTTCACCGCCACCGTCGCCAGCCCTGGCAGCACCTCCACCTGGCCATCGGCGCGAATCACAGCATTCTCACCCACCTGCCCCGGCTGGCCCCCCTGCAACCCAAAGGGAGCCACCTGACGATGGTTCGAGAGGATCGCCGCCGTCATGGGTTCGCGAAATTCCACGGTGCGCACGATGCCATTGCCGCCGCGATACTGTCCGGCCCCGCCACTGCCCTGGCGAATGGAGAAATTCCTCAGCAGCACCGGAAAGCGCCACTCCAGCACCTCGGGGTCCGTAAGGCGCGAATTAGTCATGTGGGTCTGTACCGCATCGGTGCCAGGGAAGCCAGGGCCAGCCCCCGAACCGCCGCAGATGGTCTCGTAGTACTGGTGGCGATCGTTGCCAAAGGTGAAATTGTTCATGGTGCCCTGGGAGGCCGCGATCGCGCCCAGAGCTCCATAGAGCGCATCCGTCACCGCCTGGGAAGTCTCCACATTGCCCGCCACCACCGCCGCCGGGTAGCTCGGGTTCAGCATCGAACCGGTGGGAAGCACAATCTCTAGGGGTTTCAGACAGCCCGCATTGAGGGGAATGTCGTCATCCACCAGGGTTC